>JALVWC010000034.1 GCA_027038505.1 Nanobdellati archaeon | reverse complement strand
AGCGGATAGACAATACCCACGAGCATTCCGAGAAGTGTTGTTCTTTTTTTGCCCCACTTTAAACTTTTTCTGCCGATCAGTATGGAAAAAAGGAATGAAAGAATAGTACCCGCGGAAAATATGAGTCCCACGATTCTGGTATCACCACAGAGGGAATATATGAACCTTGATTCAACTGGAGCTAAGAGTGAGCCAGCAAAAACGGACAGGGATGAAACACACGTAAGGAGGACTAATCTTCTTACGGTTCCGTTTTTGCTGGAGGGACGTGAACATCCCCGCATAGGAACAATAACATCTCCTGGAAATATTTATATATACCTTGTTTAAAATTTAGAGTATGCGATATCCTGTAGCGCAGGGCTTTTACCCGTGGAGAAAGGATGAACTCCTCAGGATGCTTGAAGATCTTTTCAAAAAATCCGAAAAAATGGACATCGGGCACATTATTGGAGGTGTTGTACCCCATGCGGGTTACATGTATTCCGGACTGACGGCTGCTCATTTTTACAAGAACATTTCCGATAGCTATGATGTTGTGATAATACTGGGAACGAACCACACGGGGCTCGGGGAGAAAGCTGCTATTTCCAGAGAGCCATGGGAAACTCCGCTCGGCGTTGTTGAAGTTGACCTCGAGCTCGCTGACGCTCTCCTGGATACATGCACTCACATGAAAGCTGATGAGCTCGCTCATCTTTACGAACACAGCATCGAAGTGCAGCTGCCATTCCTCCAGTACAGACTCGGAGATTTCCGTTTTGTTCCCATAGCAATCATGAGCAACAGCAACCCTGCATTCTATACTGAAATAGGTAACGCGATTAAAACGTGTACCAAGGGTCTCAACGCTCTCATAATAGCGAGCTCCGATTTCACGCACTTTGGGGAGGGTTACGGTTTTGTGCCCACAAACGGAGACCCCGTCGAGTGGGTGAGAAAAACCGATCTTAAAGCTGTCGACGCCATTCTAAAGCTTGATGATGATGAATTTTTGAATATAGCGAGGACAACCACCATCTGCGGGAGCGGAGCTATAGCAACGCTCATTAATACCATGAAGGGCATGAATGTGAACGGCAAGCTGCTTCATTACTCAACATCTTACGATGTATCGCGCAATAAGGATATGATAGTGGGTTATGCCTCTGTCGGGTTCGTGAGGGAAGGAAAACAGCGGTTGACACCACCTCGGGTGGATGTGCGGTAGAGCTACTTTGAAAAGCACGGAAAAGGTGAGAATGATGAAGGTATATGCAATAGGGGGTTACAACGAAGTTGGAAAGAACATGACGGCTGTGGAAGTTGATGGAGAGGTTGTGATATTTGACATGGGCTATTCCATGGAAAAGATAGTATCCATGGAAGATGAGGAAAGGGCAGCCTCCACTGAAGCGATGAAAGAGATGGGTGCAATACCAGACGACAGAATACTTGAAGGAAAAAATGTTGTCGGTATCGTCATAAACCACGGTCACCTTGATCACTGTGGAGCTGTCCCCCGGCTTGCGGAGAAGTATAACTGTAAAATTTATGCCACACCCTACACGCTCGAGGTCATAAAAAATCTGCTGGACGATGAAGGCAAAGGTTACCTTAAAAGCAGGCTTTACCCCATGAACGCTAACGATACCGTAGAGCTGGGTAAAAACCTTCAGCTGGAATTCGTGCACATAACCCACAGCATACCCCAGACGGTGCTCTCCGTACTTCACACCAAAGAAGGAGCTGTGGTTTATGCCAACGACTACAAGCTGGATGACGAACCGGTGCTGGAGAAAAAACCGGATTACCGGCGTATAAAGGCTCTTGGCAAAGAAGGGGTAAAACTTCTAATTTCCGAGTGTGTGAGAGTAACAGAACCTTCGATAACCCCGCCCGAAAGCGTGGCAAAGCACCTTGTGAGGTATGCGCTAAACAAAGCATACGATTATGAAAAATCAGCCGTGATAATTACAACATTTGCATCTCACATAGCAAGGCTGAAAAGCATAATAGAGGAGAACAAAAACAAAAGGAAAGTTGTGATGGTTGGGAGATCTCTCGATAACTACGTCATTCCCGCTTCGCAGCTCGGTCTAATAAATCTCAAGGGTATAAGAGTCTTCGGTAGAAAGAGGGGAATAAAGAGGACGATGAAAAAGGTCGCAGAACATCCAGAGGAATACCTTGTTGTCTGCACCGGCAACCAGGGTGAGGAGAACTCCGTGTTGTGGAGGATGGCCAGAAAGCAGTACGAGTTCAAAATAAGGAAGGATGATGTTGTTATCTTTGCATCCGAGACCATCCCCCACCCAATAAATAGAGCGAGTAAATACATGGTAATCGAGCTTCTCAAGGAGCAGGGAGCGAAGATAATCGATGATGTTCATGTTTCGGGACACGCGAGGAGAGAAGATCACAGAGAGCTCCTCAAAATGCTCCGTCCGGAATATGTGATCCCGAGTCATGGGGAAACGGAAAGACTTGCGAGCTATGCGTCCATGGCGCTTGAGGAAGGCTACAGGATAGGGGACACCGTAAGAATACTCTATAACGGTGCCGTTACGGAAATAAAATGATAACAATATAACAGAATTTTGATTATATTTGAAATTCAAAAAATAAAAAACAGAGAAGTAGGGCTTCACCACTCGTCATCTTCATCCTCAAAAAAGTCCTCTTCATCTTCATCAAAGAAATTTTCCTCATCCTCTATATCAAAATCTTCCTCATCCTCTCCTCCGTTCTCCATCTCAAATATGCAGTCCTCGCAGAGTTCCCTCTCGAAATCACCACAATCCTGACAGAAAATAACCCCGCACATCTTGCACTCCTTGACCTCGCTCACATCTTCCCCGCATATCTCGCAGACAGGCATTTCACTCACCCATCCGGACACATTATTGGTTGGTTGATATACACCACATGCAAACATTTTTAAATGTTTTCGAGACACGTGGATCCAAATTCGACGATTGGTTAACAAATCCGGAAAGGTTCCCAGAAATCATGCAACATTAACGGCATGTTTGAAAGCTTCCAAATTTAAAAATTAAATTCCCAGCCATTATCCATGGGTGGTGAGATCAGTTTTCGTTTCCTCCGGGAGCTTCAGAGGAAGGAAAGAGAAAGCCCGGAGTTACAGAAGCTACCTGACGATTTCATAGATCAGCTAAGGGATTACATAAAGAGAAAGGTTGAACTGCTTTCCAATCCGGAGATGTTGACGTTCGCTGAAAAGAAGGAGATAGAGAATCTTAAACCCGTGATAAAATGCATCTTTGAAAGAAGAGAGCAAAAGATTGTCAGGGCCGCTCTACACGCCGCCAGAACCGGGATAAAACCCAGAAACATGCTTCCCCACGAGGAAGCTCTGTTTAATGCGCTGAAGCAGGAGATCGTGAAGAACAGATTGCTGCTGGATGATATTCTCATGCTGATAGACCCCCTTCACCGTAACTCACTGCAGCTGATGGACGAGGAGCTGGAAGTACAAAATAGTGGGGAGGAAACTTTCAACAGGGATGTGGAAACGGGTCACGAAGTGGAGAGAGAAGCTGAGAAACTAGCGGAAAGTGCTGAGGAGAAGGAGAAAGAGAATGGGGAGGTTGAAGCTGAGAAAGAAAAAGGGGAAAAAACAAGTAATAAAACCCCGTCCCGTGAATTCATGAGGCTGGAAATAATAAGGGATGTTCCCGCCTTTATAGGTATAGATCTCAACAAGTACGGTCCGTGGAAGAAAGGGCAGATAGTGGCGGTTCCGGAAAAAATAGCGAGAGCCCTCGTTAAAACCGGCAGAGCGAGGGAGCTACGGGCTTAAAAAAGGATGCCAAAAAACTTATAAAGTTTGGGGATTAGCAATTAGCTTATCCTGTTTTTACGGGGTGGTTAAAATTAAGATGCCAAAAGAGGTTAAGAGACACTGTCCATATTGCAAGACACACACGGTACACAAAATAGAGATAGTAAAAACTGCCGGCAGAAGGAAAACATCATCCCTGAAAGCGGGCACGCGATACAGGAAAAAGAAGCTTGAAAAGGGCTACGGAAGCTCACCCTATCCCGTTATAGAGCACGGCAGGAAGCACGGTGCCAAAGCGGTTAGGAAGATCTGCCTCAAGTTTATCTGTACTCAGTGCGGGAAGGCCCACCTCATAAAGAGGGCGCAACGCTTCAAAAGATTCGAGCTCGTTAGTCAGTAAAAATATTTTCGAGGTGTGGGTTATGGTGGGCAGGTTTTTGAGAGTTAAATGTTACAAGTGCAACAACGAGCAGAATATATTTAGCAAGCCTGCAATGGAGGTTAGATGCCTCGTCTGCAATGCGGTCCTTATGAAAAACACCGGAGGCAAGGGAATAGTGCAGAATGCCAAGGTTCTGGAAATTCTTGATAGGGACATCCCTAAAGAATAATCCAGCGCGAGAACACGAGCAAATTTCTTTCTTATTCTCATATCTTGGAAAAACAATAAGGGCTGTTTTCCTATGGATGTATATGAACCGAGGGAGGATTCCTTTTTTATGGTAGAATTTCTTGAGAAAAAGCTGAAAAAATCTGAAATTAACACTGCAATTGACGTTGGTAGCGGTAGCGGGATACTTGCTGAAGTGTTATCCAGCATGGCAAAGCATGTTGTTGCCTCGGACATAAGCAGGGATACTGTAAGATTGCTAAAAGAAAAAAGAAAGAGAGGAGCCCTCCCCTCAAATGTGAGCATCGTGCTCGGTAACCTCGTGGACTTTATAAAAGAGGCGGACATTGTCGTGTTCAATCCCCCATACCTCTGGCGGGAGAACGGTGAAAGATACGATATTACCATCCACCAGAACACACCTAACGGTGAAGATGTACTGAAAAAATTTGCTGAATCCCTTGCAAGACTCAAAATGTTTTGTGCCGCTTATCTTTTAATCTCAAGCCATAGCGTGGATGAAGGGCTCAGAGCCACTCTGAATGCTCACGGAATGAAGTGGAAATTAATGGAAAGAAAGAGGCTGTTTTTTGAGGAACTGAAGATTCTTGAAATTAAGCGAGATAAAAATTCTGAGAGTGATAAAAAGTAATTACACATCTCTATGTGTGCATATCTCGCAGGAACCATCCTCGTGTGTGATGGTCATGGACAGGTTGGAGGAGAGGATAAGGGAAATTGAGGAGGAGATAAGAAGGACACCCGTAAATAAGGGCACGGAAGCTCATCTCGCAAGACTGAAGGCAAAACTCGCAAGACTGAAGGAAGAGCTGGAAACACAGCGCGTAAAAAGAAAAACCTCTCGCTCCCGTGAGGGCGTGAAGAAAACCGGAGATGCTACAGCTGTGATTGTTGGTCCTCCCTCCGTTGGGAAATCCAGCCTGCTTAACACGCTCACAGATGCCGAATCAAAAATTGGCGAATACGCTTTCACCACCACGACGGTAATTCCGGGTATGCTCGAGTACGGGGGCGCAAGAATACAGATCCTTGACATTCCGGGGCTGCTCGGCGGCGCAGCTGATGGTGTGGGGTGCGGAAGAGAAATTCTGTCATATGTCAGAATGGGTGATGTTTTGCTGATTATGGTTGATGTGTTCACTTACAAACAAGTGAGGACGATTATGAAAGATCTGCACAGGGTCGGGATAAGAATAAACCAGAAACCGCCGGCAATCAGGATCATCAAGAAGGATCGCGGCTCAATAAACATATTCAGTAAGGTCAAGCTCACGAAGCTTGATGAGGAAACGATAAAATCCATACTGAGGGAGTTTAAGGTGCACAACGCGGAGATAATAATTGAGGAGGATATCGATGCTGAGAGGTTGATAGATGCGCTTCTCGGTAACAGAGCGTACGTTAAGGCGCTGCTTTTTGTGAACAAAATAGATATGGTCTGTAAAGAAGAGCTGGAAAAGATAAATCGCTGGCTCGAAGAAAACCTCCCCGTAAAAATGGATGTTGTATTCATCTCGGTGGAGAAGGGAACGGGGCTGGAGACGCTTGTTAGTAAAATATTTGAAGTGTGTGAATTCATGAGAATTTACACAAAAAAACCGGGAAAACCGGCAAATCTCGAAGAACCGATGATACTGAAAAAGGGTTCAACGGTTAAAGACGTCTGTGAGAGAATAAGGAGTGATTTTGTCTCGCGTTTTAAATTCGCGAAAGTTTACGGCACATCCGTCAAGTTTGACGGGCAGAAGGTGGGGCTTGATCACGTGCTCAACGATGGGGATATCGTAGAAGTGCACGTCAACGAAGTTTAGTCGTTCATTCCTTCTTTCTTCTCTTGCTTCCCCTTGATTTCCTTTTATCCTCCTCTCGCTCTTCTTCCTTGTCATCAACACTTTTTATGACCTCAAGCCGCTCCTTTTCAACCCTACTTTTCTGCTTTCCCCCTCCTCCGATCTTTCTTACAAGAAACATCACAACTCTAAACCCAAGCCTGAAGGGGAAGGAAATAATTCGGATAATGAAAAGCACAACCTTTCCTGTGGTAAATAATGTTTTTAGAACGGCGTAACAAAGGTAAAGAACCCCACCCAAAACCGCGTATCCCAGCACGGTAAGCGCCGTTATCTTGATGTTTAAGTTGAGTACATATTTTAGAAAAAGGGGGAATGTTGCTCCGATCATCATGAACATAAGAGTACGTAACATAAACTTAACGGTTAGATAAGAGATTACCACGAAAATTATGAAAAGAAAAAATAAATACACACTGACACCGGCATTTCCAGTTAATATTTCCAATGGCAAAACCATTAGAGCGTACACCCGTTTTTTTACTTCACAGGAAGGTTTATGGGTGGTGAGAAAAGTGCCGCTGGATTGTATGATGCTCTGCCCTTTATGAAAATTTTATTCCCATTTATTATTACATCCCCAACAAAGTTTCTCAGTACGATATTTCTGGATTGTGAAATTATATGAATAATAGAATCCTTCCCCTCCCTAATTGTTATGCTTCCCTTCACATTTACAAGCTCAAGAGAGTCGATGGAAACATTGTTTAGTATTAGATTTCTGAACTTTATGGGCGTGCTGCTCACCCTGAGAACGGAATTTTCGGCCTTTAGTTCTATTTCCTTTGACTGGATTGAGGAGGCTCTGCCATCAATCTCGAGGCCATCATCAATGATGAGATTTCCCATATATCCTTCGAAGTCTACCGATGTTGATGGCATAAGCTCAAGAGTGTATGGAGATCCCACCACCGGCTTTATCTGAATGGATGAAACTCTGCTACAGGTAGTTACCTTCAAAGAATTAGCTTTAATATCATAAAAGTCCTGCGGGAACTCCGATGAAAGAGTCAAATTAGCTTCTATTTCAGATGTGGCGGTTCTGGTAACACCGGCGATGAAACCCGTTATCCTCGAGAATAATCCAGATAGCAAATCTGAAGAGTACATATTGACATCTAAAGACTTCATTTTTTCAAAGGCCATATTGAAAACTCCAGCCAGCAGAAAGATTACACCAAGAACAACAAACGCTGCTACCTTCGAATTCATGAAACATCCTCTCTAAAGGTTGTTTGCGATAGTCCGTTTTATTATTTTATTTTTGTGACTCAATGCTTAAATAAGTTTTATCACGAATATGAGACAACCACACGTTAAACAACCAGATGTGGAACTGAAATGAGAACCTTTTATAAAATTATCTGTTCGGTTATTATTGTAATCTTCATGTCTTAGAAGAAGGGCTTACACGACATTCGTTTGTGTGGAGCTAGAGCTATTGGAAGGTGATAACGTGAACGTTTTAAAAATGAATGGTAATCTTTTTGGAGGTGGAGATGTGTTTTCATTTTTATTATTTTTAGTATTCCTTTATTTCTATCCAAAATTATATTTATGGCAGATACTCAACACACTTGAATCTGAGCTCGTTAAACTGGAAGAATACGCCAGAGAAGCTCAGGACGGTGTCGTGAAGAAAATAAAAAAACTAAAAGGAAAGAAAGGGACTAGCACCATCACACTGAAAAAGAAGATCAGCGCGTTCATGGACTTTTTTGCTGTTTCTCCTGTGAACATAGATCCCTACGGGATACTCAACAAAATAGAACATATAACCAAACTTGCCGAGTCAAGAATAGAGAGGTTCGTTTCTCGGACAGCAGAAATTGAAGACAGGGACAGTAAGAAAAACATTAAGTTCGGGTTGCTTGGAGCAATGAGTGTCGTTATGATATACAAAATTATGCGGCATTATGTGGAAATCATAAAAAGAACCAATAACATTCAGCTCGGGCTCATACTTCAGATGATGCTCCCCGAAATTATGAAGGCTGCAAAGGCAAATCTGAAAGCAACAAAAGCCTTCCTGGACGGGATACCGATAGGGGATGGTATAGGACCGCTTGTGGCCGCGATGATGAAGAGCAAGGAAGGAGAGGAAATAGAGCCGGATGTTGTTGTCAGTAAGGAGAAGGTGGAAGGAAAGGACGTTTTTGTTCTTAAGGCCAAGGGAAATGGTGCCGAAATTTCCCAGACAAGGATGTGGAAAGCGATAGAGAAGATTGTAAAGAAGGAAAAGATAAAGCACATTATTTCTATTGATGCCAGCCTTAAACTGGAGGGTGAGAAGACTGGCAGTGTGGCGGAAGGTGTTGGTTTTGTCATGTCTCCTTATGGGGTTGACAGACCTTTCGTGGAGGAGATAGCCACGAAGCACGGCATAGAGCTTGACGGAGTCATAATAAAAATGTCGGATGTTGAAGCATCCATCCCTATGAAGAGGGAGATATACAGAGCTGCTCCCGTAGCCCTGGAAAAAGTTAGGGAACTCGTAAAACTCAGTCCTCACAGAAAGATCTTGGTCGTGGGTGTGGGAAATACATGCGGTGTGGGAAATTCGGCTGACGAGGTAAGAAATCTCGAGAAGGTTCTCAAGCCCGTGTGGAGAATGATGAAAAAAGAGGAAGAAGAAGAGAAAAAGAAAGCAAAGAAATGGTTTCCTCCAGTTATGGGAATGTGATGTCGGGAGTTGAAACACAGTTAAAGAACCCGAGGAGTCAAAATCCTGTGCGTGAGAGGGTGTCGATATGGATGATAAAACCGAAAACACGGGAAAAGAAAACGAAAAGAGTTTACCATTGCGCAGAACCAGATTAAGCGTGGACGAATACTTCTCTTTAATGGCTTGGATTGTTGCGCAGAGATCCACCTGTATAATCCCCGGAAGGCAGTACGGTGCGGTGGTGGTAAAGAACAAACAGGTCTTATCTACAGGATATAACGGAGCCCCGAGAGGTATGAAGGACTGCATAGAACTCGGATACTGCCCTAAGAGGGCCAAAGGTGGTACAAGCGGAATGATGCATGAGGAGTGCATAGCTGTTCATGCCGAAATGAACGCTCTGCTGCAGGCAGGAAGAAATGCAGAAGGTGCAACCCTTTATGTAAACGGGTTTCCCTGCAAGCTGTGTGCCAGAATGACGGTTAATGCGGGCATAAAAAGGGTTGTGGTCTGCGGAGAATACAGCGATACCGAAGGGCTCGAGATTCTCAAAGATGCGGGAATAAAAGTGGATTTCGTCGATGTCTCACATCTTCTTGGAGGGTTGGCTATTTCCCAGCCAAATCCATCGTTTCCTACAAAAAAGATGTAATGTGAGGTTCGATGAAAAAGTGGCCCCCACTAATCGGGGACTATATTGTAAACAACCCGGAAGGCTGGATCGCTGTGGCAACCCTCAATACCAAACCGGAGAGTTTCACAGATATTCTCCATCACGCTTCCATTGCTATGCTCGGCGGTGTCAAAACGGAGAATCTGGGGGTTGAGAAAATAATAGCCAACGTGATAACCAACCCCAACATACGCTATCTCGTGTTATGTGGCGAGGAATCGAAAGGACATTATCCCGGAGACGCGCTGATAAAGCTCGTTGAAAACGGTGTGGATGAGGAAGGTAGAATCGTCGGAGCAAGAGGCGCCATTCCTTATCTTGAGAACGTAAGGATGGAGTGGGTGGAGCACTTCAGACAGCAGATACTGAAGGTTGTTGATCTCGTTGGCAGTGTTTCCGTATCCGAAATTGATGAGGTTTTGATGGAGCTTGAAAGGGAAAAGCCACGGCCTTTTCCCAGAAAATTGAATGTTGATGAAGTGATGCATACATTCGGACACAAGACAAAAGATGAGAAGAGATGCGAAATCTACTCAGGAAAAAGCGAGGTCATCTACCTCAACGAGATTACCATTCTAGATCCGCTAACTTTTAAAATAAACATGATGGAAAGGTTGTGTGAGAATTAGTTTTTGATGTTGCTTTGGATAATATTGGATCTTCCTCCGCAAAGAGGTGGGAAACGCATGTTCCTCTATCCGGATCAGAAAAAAATAAAGATAGGTAATATCGTGCTTGGCGGTCAGCCCGGAGAAACGCCGCCAGTCATGATCGGAACGATTTTTTATGAAGGACATAAAATAGTGAAGCAAAATGGTGAATTTGATGGTGACAAGGCCGAAAAACTTCTTCTTCTGCAACAGGAGAGAAGCGATGAAACCGGAATCCCCTACATGACCAATGTTTATGGAAAAGATAGCACTACCTTACTCAAACGGCTTGAGTTTGTGGCTGAAATGGACAGGAATCCCATTCTCGTTGACTCTCTCAGCTATAAGTCCAGGGTATCGGCGCTAAAATTTGCAAAAGAAACCGGGTTTCTCTCAAGAATTGTGTACAACTCGATAAACATAACCCTTAATAAGGAGGAAAAGGAAAAACTTGCAGAGATCGGGATAAAAAATGTTTTGATCCTCGCGCATGCTGTCGGGGGGGAAAATGTTGAGGATAAGATATCGTGTCTTGAGAAGGACGGTGCTCTCGGTAAGGGATTGCTTGAAAATGTCAGGGATATCGGTGCCGAGAATCTTATGATAGATACCGCCACCACACCTCTAAAACGTGGTGCGGCCACGTCTCTGGAGGCTCTGGTCACGCTGAAAGCGAGGTACGGCTATCCCACCGGTTGCGGGATGCATAATGCCGTGAGTGCGTGGGGTTGGATAAAAGAAAGAGAAAGCCGCAAGCATGTTGATGTGGCATCAAGTGCACTGCCAGTTCTATTCGGTGCGGATTTTGTTCTCTACGGCCCAATAGAAAATGCAAGGTATGTGTTTGATGTAGCTGCCTTTGTGGAAATGCTGGTGGAGGAAAGAAACTCCCGTTTTATTCAGGTGTATGGGCTTGAGCTATGATGTAATAAGTTTGGGGAGTTTTTGGTTTTTGATCAGTCACACCTGAGACACCTCCCATTGACCTTCCTCATCCCACAGTACGGGCAGCGTTCCGTGCTCTCTATCACCTTTTTGAGGTAAGATATGTATTCCTGTTTTGCGACGGGCTCCGTGAAATAAACAAAATCTGAATGCTCAGGATGAATATCCGTTCCTCCCCCCATCACAACAGTCGCGTTTTCAGCGGTGAACCGGGGAACAGGACGTACGGATGATCCGGACGGGATCGAGGATGTGCGATAGGCCCCTCTATTTTTTTCAGCTCTCCTTACAAACCCAGTGGGCATGCCTTTCACTATTTTTGAGAGTAAACTTGTGCATCCAGATGGTGCTTGTTTGAAAATATTTCCTGTTTCCTTCAAATAAATCAGTATTAAGATACCAAACACCCCTATAAAAGATAATAGTATTACCGTTTCTTTTGAAATTCCTCTTTTTTTATTCAATCCATTCTGTTTAGTAGACGCCATGTAACTTTCCAGATTTTCCAATATTCTTCTCGCCTCCTCTGTTTCGTTTCTTGCGAGTGCGTAGTTGCCACTCGCTACGTAATTGCTCGCAAATTGCAAATGTGTCTGCACCTCATCATACTCTCGTTGCAACTCAGGAGGCAACGCGCTCCTGTTAATACTCAGCAACTTCATCCTGAGCTCGTTAAGGTCTTCGATGAGTATTGACTTGGTTTCCGTCTCATTGATGGTCTCAGGGACCAAGGTTACTGGTATCGTGACTTCCTTTGTCAGCTGATCGGAAAGGAGAGTCGCTGTAACTTCATTTACTTGTTGGAAAACGCATAGCGAGTATCTTATTATTTCCCGATCACCCGGAAGAAGGGCTACTATGCGACCAATACCATTGATTGCGTAGTATGATGTTTTAACACTCCGCAAAACCACATTTGTGATTATTTTTTCTCCCGTGTTCTCTAAACTTAACTCTCCCGTTGTACACCCGCCCGGAGATATCTCGACTGGATTTGGAACAACGGTGAGCGCAAAAAAGGGTTTGCTCTGAGGAAACTTACCCGTTCCGTTAATTGAGGTAGTAGTTAAAAGCCCATACCCATTGCCCTCGGAACTTGCAGATCTACATTTGAATGTTATGTAAACATCCCTAACCTCTTGTTCCGTTAGGTCCACAGGACCAAAAACAAACGTACCACAGCCGGGATGCGTGGCCTCAACCTTGACCTTCATTGCCTCTCGCGGGTATGTCAGAGGAATAAACGCCTCGAGTCCGTTTCTGCTTGTATTAAGAGTATATAGTCTTGCACCACCAGCATAGACATAGATCATGGTGTTCTTTGCGTAGATCTTCTTGACCCTAATGTGGAGAATGCTATATCCCTTAGTTGGCGTGAGGTTAATCACTAACTTATTACCTGTGTTCTCGTTTTTACCACGAGCAACACTTACATTAACATCGTTGTGTGGGAAATATCCGGCTTTATAAGAACTTAATTTATCAAAAGTCAAAGTGTAATTTCCGGGTATGACTCTCCTGAACAAAGCAATTCCATCCGAATTTGTGAACAGACAGGTGGTGCCAAGACACACTTTAATACCCCGCACAGGCATAGAGGTCTGGTTATCAACCAACTTTACTTCGAATCTGGTTTCGTTGAATATGGAAATCACATTTTTAAGCTGACCGTAAGATGTTATATTTACATAATTGGATGCGTTCGCCGGCAGATATACCGGACCAAGTTCGTAATCAATTGAGTAATTACCCGGAGGGACGGGTGCAAAAATGGCTTCGCCATTCTTGATGTGAACTTCGTAGCTCCTTCCCGTTCTTGTGTTAACCATGCGAACTCTTCCATCGATGGACTCGTTGAGATCATTCACCGTCCTGATTATCGCTCCCGTCGGTATCAAAGTTGTGTTTATGATTTTGATTTTGATCCCATCGCATGGATTGATTTCCACATGCTCTATCATTTTGATTCCGTGATCTGTGGATGTCCCGTTAATTTTAATGTTTAAAGTTCCGCTTTTACTTATCGTTACCAGAGCCATGCCGCTGGAATTCGTTCTCGCCTCACACACCTTCTCGTCGGTGCCGAGGTAATAGCATGTTATCGCGGCATCTGAAACAGGCTGATCGGTCAGACTGTCCTTTACGGTTATGAGCAGCTGTGATGTTCCGTATGTGTATAGGTAAACAGGGATGTTTATGAGGTTACCGAAAGACGTTACGGGTATATCTGCCGGACAATACCCGTTGGCCTCCACCACAAGGTGAGCAGGGTTGTAGTCTGGATTGTAAATACCGTAAAGTAGATTTCCTTTCCTGCCTATGTTTCTGTAAAGTTCCGCCCCATTGTTATCGATAAGTTTAAAGCTTGAGTAGTCGGTTATGGGTGCTCCATTTACCTTATCATAAAGGTGCACGTAAACTCTTCCGACACCGGTCATGCCTATGTTAAAGTACTTTTTTTCGTTATTACCGAAAATGATTCTGGAATTGCCTGCGGTACTGTTTATGTATGTATAAGTAATATACCCTTTCTTTTTAACCACAAGTTTATATGCGTCTAAGCTTTTATCATCGATGGATGATCCCTCCACATATGGAGAAATTCTACCATAAAAGTTACCGTTAGAGTCCGTCGTGAATCTGTATCTTACATAAGGTGTGCCGGTCAAGCTATAGAGATAAACATCCGCACCAGAAATGTTCTTTCTGGCGTCGATGGGATTTGAAAAGTAGGTATCATAAACATGACCTATCACCTCCACAGTTCCATTCAGATTAATAGTATCATGATTACCTATCGTGTGTGTGCCGAAATACACCTTGCCTTCATCTCTAGAGTCATATTCCTCATAACCGGGCGCCTTCACCAACACATAATAATAGCGCTGCCCGTCAACATCAAGCCGTACGTAACCATTGGCATGGGTCTTGCCCTCGTTAATCTTCAGCCATCCGATAGCTATTGCCCGTTTGAGGGTAAGAATCCCGTAGCCCATATCAGAGCCATCAACAACAACATCGAACCTGTCGGAGGTAACATTAAAGGTCACCACCCCGTTATTATCCGTGCGGTTAACATATACCTTACCGGTTGTTGTGGAGATTAACTTCACAGTAACATTTTCAAAAACGGTTTTGTTGAACTCGTCAAGGATTTTGAGTATAACCAAAAATCTTTCCCCAGAGGAGGAATTGACAGGTTCAAAGGGAGTTTCCCCCGAAATTATCTCTGGATCCAGATTTACCTGTTCCTTCTCGCCTGCCCTGATGCTCAAAATTGTGGAGTTTATAGTTCCTGTCTTGTTGACGGTAACATTGCAGTAATCGCACGGCAGTACTCTGGTAAACACAACCTTCCCATCAATTCCGGTTGTGTTTATCAGCGGATTACCGTTTGCGTCTCTTGCCAGCGTCCAGCCACTCGAGGAATTTTCATACACTTTTACTTCGGCTCCGCTAACCGGATTTCCCGAGGGATCATAAACTAGGACTGTAAGTGTTGTGGTGTTGAGGCTCACTCCGAGCACATTACCCCAGATAACGTCGTAGTTCGTAAATACCGCATTTCCATATCCCTGAAGAGTGCCATTGACGGTGATGTTGTAGAGTGTATTGTTTTCTAGCTTTCCGAAAATCGCCAGACCATCGGTTGTGCGTATTGTCTCTGCATATGTAGCATTACTCACCGTTACGGAAATGTTGTTAAGCGGTCTGCCGTATTCGTCAGTCACGTTGACTATGAAGCTTGTGTCCACAATCTCAAAGATAAGGTTGGTCTTATTTGTGCAATTACCGGTGAGATCGCAGACCGTCACATTCCACTTCCACTTGCCGCAGGGAAGTGTCAGGTTGAACAGAGTTGAGTTCGATACTTCTTGACTTCCCCAATGGATGGTCTGGACACCCTCCAGATCAACACTGAAATTTGTGCTCTCGGATGTGTTGATACTGAAAGTTACGTTAGCAAGTTTGTCCACACCGCAGGCGACATAGTATTTTGTGTTGTTTTTGGGTTCTATCGCGGTTATACTTGGTCTCTGATAATCCACAATAAAATTATAATTGGTATTATAAATACCTCTCACGAATGTCAGTACGGGTTTCGTGGTGTTCTTTACGGTGATGTTGTAATTGTCGGGAATCACACCGGTGAAAACAACCCTGCCATCGCTTCCTGTTATGGCGGTGAGGTTCGCACCGGTGGCGTTCTCGGCTATTTTTCCGGCAGTAGTCCACATTGTTACGTTTGCACCGCTCACCGCCGCTCCGTTATCCAGAATTGTGAATGCCACGGTTGAGGTCCCGTTGGCAAGTATGAAAGTTACGTGTGTGTGGTTACAGTTTCCTGCGGAATCACATGCAGTTATGTTCCACACCCAATCACCGCAGCTCAGAGCAAGCTCCCAGCTGTGATTGGTTTCAGTGACATTGCTAGTGATCAAGGGTAGTTGAAGCGTACCGTCATACTTCTCCAGAGTTATGTTTGCAGTTGTCGGTTCGCTCGTCACAGCCCAAAGGGTCAGAGGCTGTGGTGGGGAAAGTGCGCAGCCGTGAATTATGATGTCCCCGTTCTTCGGGTATGTGTCCGTTATTCTGGGTGGAAGCGCATCAAAAACCAGTGTATTGTTACCTTCTTTTACCTCGACTTTTCTTACAATATCTATTCCCGCATCGGTTTTTTTCATTGTGAGGGTATAGGTGCCGGGACTCATCATGTCAAAAACAACCCTGCCGTCAATCCCTGTTATGGCGGTTAGCGGGTCACCAACGGTGTTCCTCGCTATCACGGAGCCGTTCCATAAAGTTACATTCACCCCGCTGATGGGATATTGTCCATCGGTCACGGTAATTTCCAGCCATGTCCTGACGAACTCGATTTTCCATATGTTGAGTTTTCCCGCATTCTTTGTTGAGATGTTGAACTCCTCATCCTTTATGCCGCATCCTTGGCTAACAGCATCGACAGTGACTCTGTATTTTCCAACCGGCACGTAAAGGAATGAAGTGTAACCTGTTGAGTTTGTAGTACCGGTCATCACACACAGATTGTGGTTCTGCTGTGCCTGCGTGCATCCGTCAAGCTTTGTAAGGGTGATCTTTGCGCTTGAATTCGAGCAGTATTTCGTGCTAAGATCGATTCTCACCTTGGTCACGTTGAGTCCATTTATTTCGTAATTTCCGGTCTTATTCGTGCGGAAATAGAGAACAACATCGGCATTTTTGATGGGTCTGTGGGGATAACAGGGACTTTCACTATCGGGATCGTAACTGTAACGATCGCAGACAAAGGTCTCAAAGTAAGCCCGCAGTTTTATCGCGTTACTCCCGCTGAAATCAACCGGTGGTGTGTAACACTTCCCGCCCCCTACCCACAAAACGGGGTATCCGTACTGGTGAACCTTTATACGGTAGCACTTCGTGCTGTCGACAAAGATTGTGAATCTGCCGTGCAGGTTGCTGAGCTTATAAGCGGGGGATTGTGTTGTGTCTCCATTCGCATACAGCTCCACGATGAAATTCTGGAGAGGCGTGCCCGTGTAGTAATCAAGCGCTTCTCCGCTTATTTTTCCCGCGCCAGTCATGAAGTAAATCCTGCTTATGTTCTCGAAAGGTGTTTCCTCAAAGCTTGCAGTTGTGTATCCCGCTCTGCTAAGTTCAACTGTGTATTTGGTTGTTACACCGAGATCTATGTTGAATTCTCCGCTGTCATTGGTTGTGAGCTCGTATCTGAGTTCTGAAGAACCGTTCACCGCTTCATAAATTTTAACACTCACGCCGGACAGCGGCTTACCGTTGTAGGTGTCCACAACCTTACCTTTCAAATGTGTTGTCCCCACAAGAGAAATGGTGCCGAGGGTTTTGGTACCGTTAAATGTGACCACATTCTCTTTAATATATGGATAATAACCCGGCGCTTCTATGATGACGCTGCTGGCGATCTGACCGGCGGGCACCTTTATGGTGAAGTAGCCATTACTATATCCAACAGCGGAGTACCGTATGGGTTTTCCGTTGAAGTTCATGACCACTATGACTCTCGGATTCGGAATGTAGGGAGACACACCCTCCGGAATGTATTTGGAATATTTATCAATGACCCTCCCTGCTATCGTGCATCTGCCCTCCAGCACTATGTCGCCCACATTTAAAAATGTAGTTGTGGCGCTGTTAACCGAAATGGTCGTGGTGTTGTACCCGCTCTTGCTGCCGTCCGCGGTGATCCTGTAGTTCTCGTAACCCTTGACGTAAACGGAGAACGTTCCTGAAGAGCTGGTATTTGTGGTATAGCATAAGGTTGATCCAGATATTGGACATAGCACTACCCTTATACCCGGAAGAGTTATTGTGTAACCGTTCTCGTCCCTGTTAACATCGATAACCCTGCCCGTTATCTGCAAACTGCCTTTGAGATAAACCACCCTATCCAAATCAGTCCCCGTGTTAACTTCTATAGGTGGTGGCGTCTGATAACCGTTCGAGCTCCCGTCCACCACGACAGTGTAGCCATCGTTCCCCCTGATATACACATTTATCGTTCCGTTCCCGTTAGTGTGGAAGGTGTACGTTGCGGGAGCAATATAATTGTACCCTTCCGTACTGTTTTCCTTGATCATCACGGGTAAATCAGGAACCGGAGCTCCGTTGCCCTCGTCCTTAACAGTCAGCTTGACATTTATCGTGCCCTTCATTCTTATGTTGAGGTTGAACACGCCCTGCTCTCCTGCCGATAGACCAACGCCGTTGGTGGGGTAATCGAGGCGCTGATATCCGGCTCTGTCAATCCTCAGAGCAAAAGTTCTGTTTTCAAGCAGCGGTTTCGGAACATAAATTTCAAAGTGCCCACTCTCATCGGTTGTTGCATTGTATCTGTAACCGTTAACATTGACGGGAGCATCAGGCGTTCCGCCATTCACCCACCAGAGTTCAACCGAAGCGTTGCTGACCGCAAGTGAAGGGTTGTATTCGTCCGTGACCGTGCCGTTTATGAGATACCATCCCTTTAGTTCAAACTCCCCGAGAGAGATATTTTCGCCTTCTTCTATGGTCAAGTTGGCGCTCAGGTTTTCGTATTCTCTATAACCGTCTTTTTCGATCACCATTCCATACCGTGCGGGGGATCCATCAACCAAATTTGCTTTAACGAACACCACAGCGTAACCGTTGGAATCGGTTGTTCCTGTGAAGTTCTCGCTTGCAGAAAGTACAAAGGTTATCGTTGCATTCTGGATGGGTGCGTGGTTCTGATAATCCACAACCCTAAGATTGAAACTCCCCCAACCTGTCTCATAGAGTTCAAAAGTGTAGTTGTTGAGGCTTGTTCCTGCATCAAAGTACCAGCTTCGGGTAACAAAATTGGTGCTCGAAATCTCTACGGTATAGTTCATGGTGGATGGGATCTCAGCCGAGAACCATCCGTTGTCATCAGTCCTCACCACGTATTTCAGCTGATGATCAGAGGCATTATAGATTCTAACCGTTGCGTTTTTTATGGGAAGCTTCGTTATGATATCCAAAACCGTGCCGTTTATCGTTGTGTTGCCCCACAGAGTGAGATTGATCACATCGCCTGGTTTGAACACAACATTGTTAAGGACTATGGTGCGATATCCGTCCTTTGAAACGATAACGGAATATTCCTGGCTCGAGTCCACGAAGAACGTTGCCATGCCGGATGAGTTTGTGAGATTGGAGTAAATCGAAGGAATGAATGTTTCGTTTCCCACAAGGGTGATGAGAGCCCCCACCACAGGAAGTGATGTGTTCTGCCCATCAACGATGATGAAATGTACCGGAGTGGCTCCGACTCTGAAGTACACTCTCGTCTCGTTTTGCCTGCCAGCCGCATCCACTGCTGTGATTTTCACCGTGTGCAGACCATCGCTCAGATTGCTAAGGATTGTGCTGCCACCGTAACAGTTCGTGCAGAGGGTTAAGACCGTGCCGTTGTCATCCACCTCATAGGTTATGTTGGCCGGTGTTACATCCGCTACGCTTACGTTCAGGGTAACATTTCTTGAGCTGTATTCGCTCATATTAACGGGGGATGTCACGATTATCCGGGGCGGTTTTGTGTCCACTATCACGTATCTCGTGCCGGTGGTTGCCACCGCGCTTCCATTGTCCTCAAGGGTTAACGAAAAGGTGTGCAGACCATCGCTCTGGTTCGTGATATTCGCGTAAAAATCCCATCCTGTGGCGTTTAATTTTGCGAGGTACCAGTGATATAGAAGCTTTATCTCCTCTTCGCTCAAAGCCCTGTTGTAAATGCGGACTTCATCTATTGTGCCGTTGGCGAACCACCTTAAAACCGCAGAGGCGCCGGTGTAAGTTGCTCCCACAATTACGGGTGCATTTGGATCTACTGGCGTTGCATTCGCAAAGTAAGCTGAATCCAAATCCCCGTTTCTGTACAGGAGTATGTGCGTTCCGTTATACTCCCCGCAAATGAACTGCCAGCTTCCATGAACAAACGGTGCATCCGCCTGACGATACACGCCATCAGTTCCATTGAATCCAAAAAAGTATGAAGTGCTATTTACAAAAAGTCTCCACCCAGCATAATCGTCCTGTGAGACCACAGCTTCCCAGCTCGAAGTTTCAGGTAAATTCACCCAAGCACAAACAGAGAATTTGTCTGAAGCCGTAAAATTAAACTCAGGGCTATCCGGCACTTCCACATAATCATCCAGTCCGTCAAAGCTCAGGGCTTTTCCGAAGATCCCGGCGGTATATTTAGGGCATGTCCCGGCAGTTATGTTACATGTGCCGTTGTTACCGTAGAGCGAAATGTCAACAAAATTCGTGGTGTTCTCCCCTATGGCCGAGACGTTGTTGAAGCCGAGATAAAGTACAAGGGAGTTATCATAAACTGAATGATCCACACCGTCGAGCGTCAGGTTTAGGTGTGTGAGATTTGTGGCCACGCCTGATGCATTCACCTCAAACCACGACACATTGATTACGGAACCGTTCTCCGGAGTTGGTGGAACGAAGGTTATGCTGGGTTGAGCAAAAGCGGCACGAGCGCTGAAATTCAGCACTGTGAGCGCTACCATCAACAGTACTGATACTTTCACCACAAACCATTTATTCCTCTTCACCATCGCTCACACCGCCAAGCGAAACGGTCTGTTTTGGAATGTAAACGTGTGCTCTCCCCACCACCACTCTTTTCAATATTCCCTGCTGCCTCATCGCTTCAAGGTATCCCGTCAGGAACTCCCTCCTCAGGTTGAGACGTTTGGCTAACTCAGAAACCGACATTGGCTTCCTTGAAAGCTCCTCAACAATTCTTTCACAGATGTTCATGCTCTCCAAAGCACCTCGTCATACTCGCATTTTGAAATCTCGAGCTATAGAGTGAATAAGAATGAGGAGCTGTATATAAAGATTTCCGTATTGCCGGCAATATGTCTCGCAATTTTCCAGGCAAAGTCGCGAACCCTAAAAAATTTTTCATGCTCTGATTATGTTATGCTGATAATTGCGGACACCACAGAGGATGCATGGAGGAAAGCCGTCAGAGCTGTCATGGAACACGGGAAAATTATGGTCACGGAAGACGGTGACGAAACGAAAGAGATTATAGGGCTTACGGTCAGGATAAAAAAACCCACCATAAGTATGGATAAAGCTCCCGCGGAATACCCATTTCACGGAAAAGCTCTGCAGGACTATGTTGATCAACTCATGACTCCGGAGAACAGGTGGGGCTTTCAGTACACATACGGCGAACGAATATGGAGGTGGGATGGAAAGGTTAATCAGGTGGAAGCCGTCATAAAAAGACTCGGTAAAAGTCCTTTTACCAGGCGTGCAGTTATCGACCTCACCATTCCGGCCTTAGACCACTTCCCTGACAGGATAAGGGATCCCCCCTGCCTCCGTATAATCTGCTTCAATATAAGGGAGGAGAAGGAAGCGCCAATGCTGCCCGCGGTAAAAAGGCTGCACATGGACGTGCTTTTCAGAAGCCACGATATTTTTGGAGCAAGCTACGCCAACTGGGTGGCTCTGGCACACCTTCAGAAGTATGTTGCGGAGGAAGTTGGAAAGATACTCGGCGAGAGGGTTTTCATCGGAGAGCTGCACAGCTATTCTGTTTCAGCCCATATTTACAGCAGGGACTTTGAAACAGCGGGGAGGGTTGCTGAGTCCGTGAAGGAGTAAAATCCGGAAGGTGTGGTGCGGATGCGCATCTCCCAGCAGATATGGCCGAGGCCCGTTGTACTCGTATGCTCTGTGAGTGGAGAAGGAAAGCCGAACGTCATGACCGCAAGCTTCGTTATGCCGGTGAGTTTTGAACCGAAATATCTGGCGGTTTCCATAGCTCCGCAGAGGTACACCTTCGAGAATCTGAAGGAAACGAAGGAGTTAACCATTAATGTGTGTGATGTGAGCATGAAAAAAGCTGCAGAAATCTGCGGCACTCATTCCGGTAGGTTTGTTGACAAGTTTGAACTTGCCAATCTGACGAAAGAGCCGTCAAGAAAAATCAGCGCACCGTGTATAA
>JALVWC010000033.1 GCA_027038505.1 Nanobdellati archaeon | reverse complement strand
GCTTATAATTTCTAAAGTGTTGCAGGGAAAGAGCTGGGAGAAGGTGAAGGACGAACTTGGAAAGGGATCCATCTACTGGATGATAGAGCTGAAGGATGTTGCAAATGATGGAAATGATGGGAGAGTATGATTTTTATTCTTTATATCCCGATAATCTCTAATGAAAACCGATAATACGATACTAATGGTGTTGCTTTCCGTATTGCTGGCGGGATCCGCTCTCTGGGCTGTTGCGAAACCAGGAGCTGCTCAACCAGAGATAAATGCTGTATGCAAGGTTGAGAGGGTCGTTGATGGCGACACACTATGGGTTTACTGTTTCAAGGGTTTCAAGGCGAACCAGCAATTTAAAGTGAGACTTGCTGACATAAACGCTTATGAGCTAAAAGAGAGGGGCGGTGAGGAGGCCAAGAAATTCCTCGAGCAAGTGTTGTCCAACCACACCCGGATCTTTTTTGATGTTGATGAAAAACATACCTACGGCAAGTACGGCAGAGTCATAGCGGTGCTTTATGTGATTTATAACAAAACTCATTTTCTCAACATCAACTATCTTCTCGTGGAAGAAAAACACGCGGTCTGGGTGGATTACTATAACTCATGGCATCCCGAAGATTTTAAAAAATACGTCAGAATTTCCAAAATCTCAAAAATCAAACGGAATTGATCCCTTTTCTCCACTCGAGGTAGGAGTAAATAATCAGAATAAATGATGGGATTATCGCCGAAAGCACCATAATCCAAACGATTTGTTCTGTGCCCTGAACAGGGATTAGCAGGCTCGCGGCAATCACGATTATTCCCGCAATGATGAAAAGCTTCCCTCCAAACTCATGAGTCTTCTTCCAGACCCTGTTGTTGCTAAGTGTCCATGGCGTTCTTATCCCTACGAACCAGTTTGGTTTCATTTTTGGCATAACCGTGCCAAAATAGATGAGGATTAGACCCACCCCTACCAAAACCGCCGAGCTAATGCTGAACTCAAACCCGAGGTTCCATAGCAGGATTGCAGCATGAATCATGGAAAGGAACAAAATAAGAATCACGACCATCTGATTATATATATTCAGAAACTCCCGGATATTTTTGCCCAAAGGATCTATTCTCGGTATGATTTCGAAGAGGCCAAGCAGAAGCAGAATTATTGCCGGCATAACGATGCAGGCCGTTTGCTTGGGAGCATAATCGTTCGGCTTGCCACTTGCGTTCCAGTGTACAGCCATCCTCTCAGGCAATTTGGAATATGCAAACGCTGTTGTCACACACAGGACAATAAGAATAAACAGGCCTATCTTCACACCCCTAAGCATAATATTCACCTCATTTTCTTTTCCTCCTGCGACCTTTGCCACAGGATCTATTCCCCGCTCCCGTACTTTTCCTGCCTTTTTTATTCCCCGTACTGGCAAGGTAGTTCTCAACGAGTCTAACGAGCTTATCTCTGAGACTTTCCCCGTGTGCTCTTTTTATCAGGTTGAGCATAGATACAAGCCTACCATAACCATTATCTCTTAGCCAAGGTGCGAAATGACCGTTATGGAAATGATATTCGAGACTTTCTATAGGAACTTCCTTTAGCCTTTCAAGGAACTCCTCGAGACTTGAAGCCCTGCCAACTTCCCTACTATCGGGAAGCCTGAAAATGAATTCGGACATATTCAATTTCTTGTCTTAAACTCCATATAAAATTTTCGAGAAAAAATTATATATTCACCAAAACAGAATATTTGGAATATGAAGAGATTCATCGCAGCCTTTATAATATTGCTCTGTGTATGGATTTTGTTCACAGCATCGTTCAATCGGGAGGATCTAATTGTTGGTGTGGGCGCAAGCATTGCGGTAACTTTGCTCGCTGCGAGGTTCATGTTCCCGCGGAGGGAGGATGTGCGGTTTTTTCAGACCATCACTGCGTTCTTATTCTTTCTCGTGAATTTCATGGTGGAGGAAGTAAAAGCGCACGTGAAAATGGCAATTACAATCCTCAAAGGTGATGAGGGCGGGGCGTGTTATGTAACCCTGAAGCGACCGTTCCGATCGGAGATGGCAAACCTGCTGGTGTACAACGGGATAACCCTTACTCCGGGTACAATAGTGGTTAAGTGCGAGAACAGACATGCTGTGGTCCATTCGGCCTGGGAAGCTAAGGAGGGAAAGGTTGGAGAAAGGTTTATAAACAGCGTAAAGAGGAGGGGGATAAAATGATATACACGTATCTTTTGCTTGCAACAACCGTGATGGTTGTGGTAAGGCTCCTCACATCACGCAAAATTTATGAATTCATGCTCTGCGCCGATCTGATTTCAGATATGACTGTCCTTTATCTTACAATCTTCGCCTATGCGAAAACAAAACCATTTTATCTTGATATTGCAATAATCCTGGCAATGCTGTCTTTCACGGGCACACTTGCTGTAACGAGATACGTGGTGGAACATTAAAGCTGGTGATGCGTGTGGCAACTCTGACGGAAGTGTTATTGAGCGTATCCGCCCTGAGCATGCTTTTCGGAGCCATTGGAATATTCAGGATGAGGAGCTTCATGATGAGGATGCAGGCGGCCACGATGATAAGCGTCGGCGGGGTCATGGGTTCCCTGCTCATCTTCCTGCTCACCTCCCCTAACACTGAACTGAGATTGAAGTCGGCATTTTTGTTGTTTCTTTTATTCCTTACGGTTCCCGTGTCTTCCCATCTGATTGCGTTGTGTTACTATCACAGTGAGGAAGAGAAGAAGAGCAGGATGGGTGGTTAACGTGCCTATGCTATCCGCGATTATGCTCGCAATATGCATCGTCCTCGTGGCATTTTTGCAGAGAACATCGGATCTACTCAAAGCAGCTGTCATTCTGGCGATAATAAATGTTTTTGTCGGTCTTTATTTTTACCTCCTGAGCGCACCAGACCTTGCCATAACACAGCTCGCGGTGAACGCTGGAATCTCAACGGCCCTGTTCGTTTATGCCATCAAAAAGTGTGGTGAGAGGTATGAATGAAATCCGAATTACGGACGCGGTAGCGATGATTTCCGTGATAATTATTGCGTGTGCCCTCGGCATTTCATCATTTAACCAGCCGACAACGGCCGGGCGCACCATACCGACCTTTTACCTGAAGAACGCAATAACGAGACTGACGTCGGCAAACGTCGTGAACGCCATTGTCTGGGAGTTCAGAGGTTATGATACTCTTGGAGAGGAGATGGTGCTTATATCCGCATCACTTTCGGTTGTGGGTGTGATCCTTTCAAGGGAGAGGAAAAGATTTCATAACTCAAAAGTGCATGAAGGTGAGGAATGATGGATGAAATTGCCGCTGCGAGCGCGAGGATAATTTTTCCCATTATCATGATCGTGGGTTTAGCGGTATCTCTGCACGGTCACCTTTCCCCCGGCGGAGGGTTTGCTGGAGGCGCTGTGATGGCTACGGGGTTTCTTCTTGTGTTCCTCACCATGAGGAAGGGAGTTGTAAGGGAGATTTTCATAGAAAAAAGGCTTTCGTTTATGGAGAGTTTCGGCGGATTCGTGATCCTCATGATCATTGTTTTGGGGGCATCCTACAGAGCGAAGGTTGTGGGGACACAGCACCTCTTTTCCCTGTGGAGCGGCGAGTACTCGATACTCATGAACCTCGCATGCAGTCTGATGGTCGTCACGGCCATAACCCTCATCCTGTGGAGGTATGTGGAATGATGGAGCACGTCCTTTCAATCCTGCTGATATCCGCGGGGATAATGGTGGTCATGTTTGCAAAAAGCTTCATGAAGAAAGTGATGGGTCTCGGAATAATCGTTAACGGGATGCACGCGTACCTCGTGGCATCGGCATACAGGCAGGGTGGTGTGGCACCGATACTCACACCGGGTATGAAGCTTGGGGGTTTTGTCGGATCAGCCGTTGATCCCCTGCCCCAGGCCCTCATCCTCACATCCATAGTCATAGACGTATCCGTCACCGCGGTGCTGCTTGCACTCTATGTAAGAGCTGTTGAATCGGGTGAAACTCCGTGAAAATATTCGGCGCTTCGAGCTTCCAGATCGCGAGCTTTGGAGGCATCGGAGTGCTAATACTGTTCCTCATAATCAACCTCGTGCTCATCTCACGGAAAAAGTCGAGATACCTTCAGGACATAAATCTTGCAGCGTCAGCAACCATGGTTGCGCTTGCTGTTTTCACCTTTCTCAAGCTCGTGAACACACAGGTACCCTCCCTATCCATGGGCGTTGGTGGATGGGCACCGCCATTCGGAATAGAGATAAAGGTTTTTCTCTACAACTCGATCCTGATAATTTTTGCAGCAATATCCATGCTGCTCGTATTTTTGAGTTTGAGAACCGAAAGGCTCCCGAGCGCTGTGCACCCGCTCTTCCTGCTTCTCTTCATAGGAGTTTTTGGCGTCCTGCATTCTGGGGACATTTTCAACGTTTTCGTTTACCTCGAGATCATGACCGTAGCATCTTACGGTCTTGTCAGCGTTTCCGGGGAGGAAGGGAGGTACAACACAGCCCTGTACTACGCATTCCCGATGGCTCTTGTGTCCACGCTCTTTCTGCTGGGCATTTTTCTCATTTACTCCGCCTACGGCACCCTCAACCTCCACCAGCTCAGGACGCTATGCGCACACACATCCATGTTTCCGTTGGCCCTCTTTGGTGCTGGCATGGTCATTGCTGCTCTGATTTTTGAAAGTGCGCTTTTTCCGTTCTATCTCTGGAAGACGAAGGTGATGTCAACCACAAATGTCCCGACTTCTTTCTTTTTCGGCTCGGTTTCTCCCGTGCTGTGCTTCTACCTGATCACGAGGATGATGACCGTATTTAACCTGCGCTCCATCCCGCAGCTCGAGGTTCTGCTCGTTGCCCTTGCGGTAATTACGGGTGTTGTTGTTGCCGTTATGGCGTTCCACTCAAGAAACCTTCTGGAAGCGCTCGCCTACGGAAGCATAGCTCAGATTGCGTTTGCACTTTTTCTTTTTGTGGTGGCGACACCTTCCAACAACCTCGCCCTCTACTCGTTTGTCCACCTTTTAAATACCATGATCTTCGAGACCCTCATCTTCGGAAGCCTCATGCTGAGGGGACAACTGACCGGAGAATATATGGAACCGCTCTTCTCAACAGGGATACTGTCATCAATCGGCGTGCCCCTGACTTCCGGTTTTGTATCCAAGTACTTTGCTCTCTACTACACTCTCAGAATCTCTCCGCTCCTCTTCATACTTTCCGTGGTCTTTGTTATAGCTTCGGTTGCGTACGGTATCAACGCATATAACTTGAGAAAGAATTTTCATTACAGAAGGATTGCACATACATCCCCTGTGGCGCTGTCCGTGCTCTTCATATTTTTCGCCCTGACCTTTTTCCTCGGAATCCATTACAAGCCGTTGATATCGCTTGCCGAGGCTATGAAATCAAGTCTGGAGGTGTGCGGATGAGCTTGATGGTGTACGCGAACAACATCTCGGTGACATCACCATTCCCTCACGGTTTCGAAGTTGGCACACTGGTGGTTATATTTATGGCTGCTATTTCAACTTACATGATGGAAAGAAAAAAAATCAAGTGGAAGGAGTTGGAGGATGCAACGTCCATGTATCTATGTGGTGAAGGCGAGCATATTGTCAGGCGTAATGGAGCGTGCTCGTACAAAATATGGAGAAGAAGCCGGATCATCACCGCCCTGCGGGACGAAAATATTAACATGATCCTCCGCTACATAATAATAATGATGGCTCTCATCATGGTGGTGCTATGGATTTCGTTGCGAGGATATTGATGAAGGCTGCAAGACGCTCTCCATGGATAATACACCTCGACACCGGTGGATGTAACGGGTGCGATGTGGAACTTTTCAGCCTGCTCTCAGCCAGATATGATGTTGAGCGCTTCGGCACACTCGAAAAGGGAAACCCGAGACAGGGAGACATACTCGTGGTTACCGGCGCGGTGAACAGAAAGATAGCTCCACGCCTAAAAAGAATCTACGACCAGATGCCGCATCCGAAAGCGGTACTCGCTATCGGTACCTGTACGGCAAGCTGTGGCGTCTTCAGGGGATCTTACAATATCGTCGGTCCACTTCACAAGCACATCCCGGTTGATGTTTATGTTCACGGATGTCCCCCAAAACCGGAGGCAATAATAGACGGTCTGCTCAAAGCTGTGGAGATCTGGAGCAGCAGGTTTGGAAAGGAACACGAGAACATGAGGGTGAGGGACAGAGCTTCAGGTTAGGGAAGAGGTGAGCTGAGATGGGTACAACATGGAAGAGAGTGGTGCTATCACTCGGAGGGGGTGTGCTGTTTGCGGATAAAGAGGGCATGATGTTCAAAGAATATGCTGAGGCAATAAAAAGCATTAGCAATGAACCTGAGCTTTTTGTCGTTGTTACTGGTGGAGGAGAGTACGCAAGACGCTACATCTCCATGGCGAGAAACTGCGGACTTGATGAGGAGAAGCAGGATATGATGGGAATAGCGATAACAAGGGTCAATGCGCTTCTGCTCTCCTTCATGCTTGGGTGGAACGAGAAGGTACCCGAAAGTTATGAGGAGGCGGTGCGAATTGCGAGGAAGACTTCAATGCTTGTATGTGGCGGAATGAAACCGGGGCAGAGCACCGACAAGGTTGCTGCAGACCTCGCCGCTATGCTTGATGCCGATATCGTGCTGAACGCAACGAAGGTTGAGGGCCTTTACGACAGACACCCCTCACAGCCGGGTGCAAGGCTTTTGAGTGAGGCAACATACTCTCAGATGAGAGAAATACTCATGGGGGAGGAGCAGTCCCCCGGCAAGTACGCGCTCTTCGATCTCAAAGCCATAGACCTGCTGGAAAGTAAAGGAATACCTCTTGTCATTTTCGACGGGAGAAGTGTGGAAAATTTCGTTAAGGTAATGTATAATCAGCCTGTGGGAACGATCGTGAAGCCGTGAAGACGTTTGAGGTGCGTGTTTGATGGCCAAGGCCGTGTTCAGCAGGAAAGCTCTGGTAAGGTGGTTGAGAAAGCACGGTGATGTGCAGCTTGAGAGCGAGAGAGACATAATTGTGGACATACCGCAGGACAAGCTCAGGAGCGTTATCGTTTCTCTCTCAAAGAGAACGGACGGTTTCAGAAGCGTCGCTCTCAACGCATACTTCAATAAAGACGGGAGCTTCACACTCCTTTACCATTTCTCAAACCCGTACGTTGTGCTTACGCTCAAATCAAAGATGCCGTCAAAGCCGGAGCAGCTGGAATCGATAACTCCGGTTTTTCCGGAAGCCGATGCTTTCGAGCGCGAATTTTCCGAGATGTTCGGGGTTAAAGTAATCGAGCCGGAATCAAAGAGCGAGAAGGAGGGTCTGTTACTCTACGACCTCAAACAACCGTTTCATCAGCCGAAAAAAGAGAAGGAAAGGGAAATAATAACTTCGAAGAACTCCAGAGCTTCCTGTCTGATTCCCATAGGACCACAGCATCCGGCGTTGCTCGAACCGGAAAACTTCATTTTGGAGGTGGAAGACGAGATTGTTTTGAATGCAAGGGTAAACCTCGGATACGTACACAGAGGGATAGAGAAGCTTGCGGAGCAGAGGAACTATCTTCAGAACATTTTTCTCATAGAGAGAATATGCGGAATATGCAGCGGAGTTCACACGGTCTGTTATACACAATGTCTGGAGAAGGCAGCCGGCATAGCTCCTCCCAGAAGGGCGGAGTACATAAGAACAGTGGTGCTCGAGCTTGAGAGACTGCACTCCCATATGCTATGGCTCGGAGTTTTTGCATACGAAATGGGGCAGGACACCCTGTTCCATTACATTTTCAGGGACAGAGAAGCTGTGCTCGACAGGCTTGAGGAAATATCTGGTAACAGAATAAACTACGGCATGAGCACGATAGGTGGCGTGAGGAGAGACGTAACATCCACGGCTCTGGAAAGGATAGTGCAAACCGCAAGAGAAATTAAGAGGAAGGCTGAAGAATACCTAGAAATATTTTCTTCCGATAGAGCGATAGTGAGCAGGTGCGAAAATGTGGGAAAAATAAAAAAGAACACAGCAGCACGGTTTGCCACCGGCCCGTGTCTGAGGGCGTGCTCCTCTGCATTTGATGTAAGAACAGACGGTTATGCGGCATATGATGAGCTGGGTTTCAGTGTGGTTAAGGAAGACGGCTGTGATGTTCTTGCTATGGTTTTGGTCAGGATAAAGGAGATGGCGGAGAGCTGCAATCTGCTTGAGGAAGCGGCTGAAAGGATGCCACCCGGTAATATAAAAGACATGGTGAGGGTTTCCTTTGTGCTGAAGGATGTGGAGCAGACGCACAGGGTGGAAGCGCCCAGGGGAGAATTATTCTATTTCATGAAGGGAAACGGAAGTGATAAACCCCACAGGATGAAGGTCAGGACACCAACGCTCGCAAACTTCCAGCTCCTGCCCCACATGCTTAGGGGACAGCAGCTTGCCGATGTTCCCGTGATCATAGCATCCATAGATCCGTGCTTCTCCTGCTGTGAGAGAGCGTTGGTCAAGGACATCAAAACTCAGGAGAAAAGGGTGCTAACATTCAACGACCTCAGGAGGATGGGAAGATGACGAGCGTTATTGCTGAAGCGGTGTCAATGATGATCTATGTTCTGCTTGCTGTAGCCTACGGGCTGTTCATGACGGGTGTGCACCGCAAACTCGTTGCCAGAATGCAGAACAGGAAAGGTCCATCGATACTTCAGCCTTTCTACGATCTTCTTAAGCTCCTCGGAAAGGAAAACCTGAGCTATAGGGCATCAAGCCACGAAATATGGCTCGCGATGGCGCTCATGGCAGTTCTACTCGCCACAATCAGCGTTGTTCCCGTCAGGAACGGAATTTATGCTCCCAGTTCAAACATCATCTGGACAGTTTTTCTGCTCTCGGCAGCGCAGCTCTTCGTAATTTTTGCGGCTCTCGGCAGCCTCAGCATCTTTGGAGAGATAGGGGGGATGAGGGCATTCCTTCAGTTCCTATCGTACGAGGGGGCTTTCATAATCTCAACCCTCTACCCCGTTTATGTGCTGACAGGCAACTTCATCCTTCCTTTCAAGACAGCCAACCCCGTGCTGATGTTATTCCCGGTTATGGCAGCCGCGTTTCTTATCGTTATGGTGGCACAGCTTCACGTGCAGCCTTTCAACATACCCAACGCACATCAGGAAATAGTCGCTGGTTACGCTACGGAGTTTTCATCCGTGCCCTATGCAATGGCGGAAGTCATCAGCGCACTGAAGCTCTATACGCTTACGGGCATCTTTGCCCTTCTCTATCTCAACGGCCCCCTATCGCTGCCTGAGTTTATCCTGACGTCTTTGGCCATAGTTTTTATCATCTCAATAATAAGATGTGCCATAGCCAGGACAAGGATAACAACCGCAATAAAAATCTACGCAACCCTAACCTTAATCTTAGCCGCTTATGTTGTGGTGAGAAGCCATGTCTGGGTTTAAAATGTTCAAAAAGGTGGTAAGACACCTGTTCAGGAGAGCAACAACCAGACTGTATCCTTACCAGGGAGCGAGAGTTCCGGATGGTTTTAGGGGTATGCTCTGCCATCGTGCCGACAAATGCATATACTGCGGACTGTGTCAGCGCGTCTGCCCCACGGGAGCAATAAGTGTTGAGGTGAACAAAAAGTGGAGCTATGATGCAGAGCTGTGCATATTTTGCGGAGCGTGTGAGGAGGTTTGCAGGGAGGCTGTAAAGGCTGGGGCAATTTCCCTGACCAAAGAATTCAGCATGGTACATTCAAAGCCTTCAGATTTTCCAAAGGTCGAGCATGCCAAGGAGGTAAAGACAAGAGGACGGGAGAGGGGATGAGTTTGAAGCCGGATGGTGAGGACCTCAGAACAATAAGGAAGATCGCAATACTTGCTGAGATGCATAACTTCATTCTTGAGGCATGGATGCCTCTCATAGAGGAAGTAAAATCCGAAACTCTGAGGGAGTTCCTCTACGCAGCAAGAGCATACGCGGAATACCTTCAGGCAATAGGGGCGGACGGTGAGCTTCCAAGAGAAGCGTACCTGCATGCTCTCGATAACGTAAAAAAGTACTGTTCCGAGGCAATCGAGACACTTCAGCCCATCATTGATGTGGTGGAGGAGCTGAGAAGTAAGGTCAGCAAAAAGTAATGCCGTCTGTTACCCTATTATTTTACCACGACTGTCGGTCATTCAAGCAGCTTCAGTATGACTTCCCTCACCTTCTCATAGGCATTCAGACATTTCTCACTGCAGGATTCACCGACCTCCAGATTTTTTGGCTGGATCCCAACCACAACAACATCCGCTTCTTGCAGGGCTTTGACGAGCAGGGAGGGTTCAAACCTGTGGGTGAGTCCTGCATCATCACAGAGCTCTCCGGGCCTGAAGACCTTCACTTCTCCAACCTTTCCACCGAAGTCCACAGCATCCACCACTATAATTTTTTCCCTTGTTTCCAGAGGTTTCAGTGTCGTTAGGTACGGAATTTTAATTATGGTGGCCTTTTTGCTTAATACCGTATCATTTTTCAACCTTTCATAAAATCGCAGGGCTATGCCGTCATCCCCCCTCAGCTCGTTGCCGGTGCAGACTATCGTGACTCTTTTACTTCCGTTTTCTCCCTCCTTTGGCACGTGCATTCACCCTCTGGTAGAACTCGATGTGGTGCGCGGCCAATATTGAGAAAAGAGGCGCAACACCAAAGCAGGCGAGCGTTAAAATTCTCACGGCGATGCTGAAAACGAAGAGCTTCCTTGCCAGGGCAAGCTGACCGACTCTAGTGAGGTAGAGTGCCGAAGCGTTGAGACCAGCCACAAATGCCCAGAGATGTGGGAAAAATTTGAGAAGGGAGATTGCCTGCGAGAAGTAATTAAAAACCGGGGACAGGGTTATGGCCGAGAAGAGGGGGAAAACCACGCTCGCAGCCCCGAAGGCATAAACAGCAAGGACCATGACTCCGTTCCCTTTTTTCATATCACCACGTGAGTAGATAAAACTTTATATATTGGCGTGTGAAAAAGTAATGATTACCATGCATGAGTTCGACACCATTGAAAAAATCTACACCTCACTTCTCAACATCGGCGGCAGGCTGCCTGAAAGAGTGTACATTAGGCTGAGCAAACTGAACGGCAACCCTGATTTTGTCAAATTCGCCATAGAAAGCATGGTGAAGGGAACACCTCTGGAAAAAATAAAGCTGGAGTTCATCGAGGTCAAACCGAAGGCAAGGTGCCCCACATGCGGTTATGAGGGCGAGATCGAAGTCCCCGCACATCATGCACGCTTTGTCAGGTGTCCCCTCTGTAATGATACTGTTGACATAATCGATGGCAATGAAATAGAAATCCTTGTGAGAGAATAGACAGCACACAATTTGTCCTTAAAAGTGTGTTGACCTCCCTATTCTATGTTCGTATGCCTCTTTCTCATATCTTCCTCATCCATCTGAAATCGGGAGCTGAGCTCCCCTATTATGCTGTCAAAAAATATCATTGCCGAAAGCTCAAACAGCGTACCCATCGGGGAAAGAGCGGCTTTCGAGTTCTCTATCTGTCTGGCATAGTAGTTGTGCTCTCCATCATCCCACCTTTTGCTCTCAAGCTTTATGATGATATCCGCGAGTCTGCCGAGCGTTGAAGATGGGTTTGATGTAATGGCCACTACCTTTCCCCCCAGCTCCTTAGCCTTCGTTGCCACAGATGCTACTGAGGTTGTTTCTCCGGAACCCGAGATGGCTATGAACACATCCCCTTCCCTCAGGGGCTTGGTTATGGTCTCTCCAACTATGTATGCTTCAAAATCGAGATGCACCAGCCTCATACCCGCGGCCTTGGCAACGAGACCGCTTCTGCCCGCACCCATAAGAAAGATTCTTTTCCCCTCACCTCTCGCTCTCTCCAGAAGATCGAGCAGAGCTCTCACGCTGAAATCATCAACATGCTTCAAATTCTCTTCTATGCTTTTAAGCAGGTGGTCTCTCGCAGCATGATAAACCTTCATAGGCTCATCAAGACCTCCTTTATCTTTCTTGCAGCTTCTCCGGGGTTCTCGCTTTTTGTTATCCTCCCTCCCACCACGACTATGTCCAGGTCCTCCACTTTCCTTAAATTCATCACCTTTTTCTCATCCAGACCGCCAGCAACCGCAAGCCTGCAGGCACCCATCACAGCTCTGCTGACCTCCTTCAATGGCCGGGTAACATCTGCTCCTGCCTTCTGCTGATCTATGCCAGCATGCACGAGGAGGTAATCGGGCTTGGCCTCAAGAGCTTTCCTGATGTTTTCGAGGTCTGTTACGCCCATGAGATCCACCAGAAGTTCAACACCGTGATCATTGCAGGCGTCCCTTGCACTCATAATCGTCTCGAGCGGAGCACACCCCATAACGGAAACTATGCTCGCTCCAGCTTGAGCTGCCATCTCTACCTCAAGATAACCGGTATCCATCGCCTTCATGTCTGCCATTACGGGAATATCGAAGGAAGAAAGAACTTTAACAGCCTTCATACCCTCGTTTTTTATGAGTGGTGTTCCGGCTTCCAGTATATCTGCATGAGGAGAAACAACTCTTGCCACTCTGATTGCATCCTCCAGTTTTGTGAAATCAAGGGCAACCTGCAGCCTCACGTTTGAATCATGCGATATTAAGATTTTTAAATGGTGCGGGGGGTGGGATTCGAACCCACGAAGGCACTAAGCCACGGGATAACTCAGACATATCATCGCCGTACGGGCTCATCACTCAAGAGCAAAGCCCTCTTGAGTCCCGCGCCTTTGACCAGGCTCGGCAACCCCCGCACAACATTGCTAAGAATGGTTCCGCTACTCAATTCCGCTCCAACCTTTAAATAAGTTGTCAGCCGGAAGCCCATACTGAGGTTGTGAAAATGCCTTGCAGGTTTTCACACAGCCAGAAATTCGATTTTCCTGAATCTCCCCGTAACTTTCACGTATTCGGTAACTTCCTTTAATTTTTCAATGAAAGTGTCATCAAGGCACTCTTCAGCTTCCGTGAAGAATACACATTTCTTCTGAACTTGTCGGGGTGCGATTCGAGCTTTCTGAGATTTATTCTCCTTATGGAACACCTCAAACACATCCTTAAGAGCTCCTGGTCTATCCTCGATGTAGAAGAAGGGATCCGTGACCTCAGCACCTTCACACACGATCCTTAACTTATCACATAAAATCTTGTGATGTTGTTTCGCTCATCCTGAATGTCTCTCCTCAGAGTCATAAGGTTATGCAGCCTTGCAGCGCTTTCAGAAGCTATGGCGGCAGAAGCATCGTCAAGCATCTTCAGAGCTTCATCCGTGCTCGAGGAGTACACTATTTCCGCGTTGGTAATGTATCTCCTTATAAAGCCGAGACATTGCATAACTGCTTGCGGATGAGAGTAAACATACCTTATTTATCCAGTTGTATGTTCGATCTCGCTACAAGGCGGTGAGCTACGGGAAGTTCGGCTTCCCACAAGCCTTAAAGCCATTTACTCGCTGTAGCTTCCCTGAGATCCCAGCACATCCACAACACTCATATTCCAAGCGTTTCGTACTGCACCTCCTTAGAAAACTGTAATTATACTAGTTATTCTGGTTTTCAATCGTTGATTTGAAGGATAAACTGAAATATAAATCGCATATTGAAAGTGTAAAACAAAATTTCAGCGGGAAAAAGGAATTTTTCGGTCACCTTATTCTTTCCAGAATTTTTCTGAGCCTATCGAGTTCGACTTTGAGCTGGTACAGCTCATCCCCACCCGTCAGTCTCTGCTCATCAAATTCCTCCGGGTAGGTCTTATTTCCCTCTTCCAGAAGCTCCAGAGCCCTCTTCCACGCTCTGTCTATTTTCTCGGCACTTTCCTCAAATCTCTTTATCGCTTCCTCCTTAATTGATTCCGCCTTTGCAAGCAGTTCAATCGTTTCGGCAATCTCCTTTATGGCATCCCTTGCCGTAATGAGCTGCTCCGCTATCTCTCTGTGTTCATCGATTTTAACGAACAGATCCTTTTCCTGCTTCTTTATCCCTACCCTGGGCGAGCTTGGTGCGCCCGCCTCATAATTTGAGGTCTTAGAAATGAACTTGTCACTTTCCTTTAATTTCTTGATAAGGTTCTCTGCGCTTCTCCCGACTGCCGCGATCTGCTCTTTAGATGAAGAGAGTTGAGCTTTACTCTCCACTTTAACCCCGGAAGGCTTATCGATACTCTTCACATCCTTCTCGGCTGGAACGGAAGGAATTGATGCGGAGTTCTGATGCCCGGGAGAAGAAGTAAGCGGTTGTTTCACCTCCACAGGATTTGGTTGTGGCGGAGATGTGCTGGAGCTTGAAACCATCGATTTTAACTTTTTCTTCTCTTTATCGATTTTTTTTAAAGCCTCCTCAAGCATTCTTATCTCGTCTTCATCCTTACCAGAAACAGCAGGATCAATGCCCACCACGGCCTTTAAACGGTTTATTTCGGTATTATCAAGCTTCTTTTTTTCCATCAAGCGCGATCACCTTACAGCGTTGTTTAAAAATGGGCTCAAAAAATATATATAACTTGTTAATTTCTACAGGACAGCGTGCAGAAAACTCGGAGGCGTTTTATCTAAAGCTGATGAAGATTGGCGGACCCGCCGGGATTTTCAGCAGCTGGCTTTCGAACCCGGGTCAGAGGCTCCGCAAGCCCCCATTCTGTCCAGGCTAAACTACGGGTCCGCAAGCCCCCATTCTTGGAGCACGTGTATGTCAGCTTCCTATTTCTTGGCAAAATCTAAAAATGTTTATAAATTTTTCCCGGCTAAATACCTTATTCCTCTATGTTGAAATGGAGGTGGAAGAACATGACCGAAAAAATAGCAATGAAGCACTGCACCTCATGTAACAGCGTTATAGCACCGGGAGAACATTTCGCCGAGTTTCCATGCCCGAAATGCGGCAAGACAATCATAATAAGATGTGAAAAGTGCAAGGTTCTTGCTAACGAATACACCTGTCCTGAGTGCGGGTTCATTGGACCATGAACGGCAAAAAAAGCTGGGGGTGTGGTAATGGGAAGGAAGGTCGCCATAAGCCTGAGAATTATGCCTGAAAGTGCCGATTCCGATGTGGAGGGCATAGCGAGGAAACTAAACGAGATTGGGTTTGAACTCAAGGACACAAAGATAGTGCCGATAGCCTTCGGACTTAAGGCAATAGAGGCTGTTTTTCTTCTGCCTGATGAGGCCAATGCTTCGGAGCACCTCGAGGAGAAAATAAAAGGTATAGAGGGTGTTTCGGACGTAGAGACTGTCAGCGTTACGCTTGTGTGATGTCGAAAGATGGACAAAATACTTAAATTTTTGAAAAGAGGAGATAACACTGTGATATCATGCGAATGCTGAAAAGGACAAAATCGGTCTGTCCCAAATGTAAGAGAGTTCTGGAAGCTGATATAGTGGAGGAGAACGAGAAGGTATTCATCATAAAGACATGCCCCGAGCACGGAACCTTTAAGGAGGTTTACTGGAGCGACTATTACATGTACTTTCAGGCGGAGAAATATGGAAATGACGGTAGGGGTGTTGAAAATCCGAAAATAAACGCATCAAGCGAGGATTCGTGCCCGTGGGCATGCGGTCTCTGTAACTTCCATAAAAGCCACACAGTTCTTGCGAACATCTTCGTCACGAACAGATGTGATCTCAGATGTTGGTACTGTTTTGCGAACGCTGGAGCGCAGGGTTATGTTTATGAGCCTGACTTTGAGACCATAGTGAAGATGCTCAAAGTGCTGAGGGAAAACAAACCCGTGCCGACTCCGGCTGTGCAGTTCACCGGAGGAGAACCCCTTCTCAGAGATGACATGCTTGACATAGTGAGGGAAGCGAAAAAACTTGGATTCCCCCATATTCAGCTCAACACGAACGGATTGAGATTTGCGAGGGAGCCGGAGCTTGCTGTGCAGTTCAGAGAAGCGGGTGTGAATGTTGTCTATCTGAGCTTTGATGGCGTAACCGAGAAGACCAACCCGAAGAATCATAAATACATCCCGGCCATTCTCGATGCTCTAAGGGATGCAGAGATGCCTGTGGTGCTCGTGCCCACTGTCATAAAGGGTGTCAATGATCATGAGATCGGTGCCATAATAGATTTTGCCATAAAGAACATTGACATAGTCAGGGGTGTGAACTTCCAGCCCGTGTCATTTGTGGGGAGCATGCCTGCAAAGCTGCGTGAGAAGATGCGCATCACAATCCCGGATGTCATCCATGCCATAGAGGAACAGACCAGCGGAAAAATACCCATAAACGCGTTCTATCCTGTACCTACCGTTGTGCCGGTTTCAAGGTTTGTGGAGGCTCTTACGGGGGAACCTCAGGTTGAATTTACAGCGCATCCTCATTGCGGTATGGCGACCTACCTTTTTGTTGATGAAGAAAGAAATGTTGTACCTATAACGGATTTCATAGATGTGCCAGGATTCATAACACTTCTCAACTCAATGGCCAGGGAGAATTTGCAGAGCAGGCTAGGCAAGGCCAAGGCTCTTGCGAAGCTCGTGACCGGGATAACCAAAGTCATTGACACCTCAAAAGCTCCAAGTGGCATGGATGTGAAAAAGATCCTCATCGATATTTTTAAGAACGCGGATTACTCAACTCTCGGAGAATTCCACTGGAATGCTCTTTTCATCGGTATGATGCATTTTCAGGATCCATATAATTATGATATTGAGCGCGTTAAGAGGTGCGTTATTCACTACGCAACTCCCGATGGTAGGATAATCCCGTTCTGCACTTACAACGTATTCCCTGAGGTTTACAGAGATAAGATAAACAAACAGTATGGGATGAGCATAGAGGAGTGGGAAAGGAAGACGGGTAGAAAGCTGGAGGATGAGATTGTGGGGCAGGTCACGGAAGAGGGATTTAAGGAGAAAGAATTCAATTGAATTATGACCTTTTTAATTTGAACTTGATTAACTGTGACTCGGGAGAAACTGGTCAGGGAATTTATCCAAGCTTCCGGTTCTTACCATCAGAAAAGTATGGGTTCTCATGCTCCACATAAACGTTAGAAGTTCTGATGTTGATTCCCGAGATGCGAACTTTGTGGTTGAATAATGCGATTCATTTTAAGCATTTAACGGCGGTGTCCTTCACGAAAATCCTGCTTCTTTTTTCTCATGCATTTGGCTCTCCGAACCCAAGAAACTATAAAAACTTTAGAAACTATAAAAACTTTAAAATACACATATTCAACTCATGAACACACAACAAAACCATATCTTTAATGTTTTGGGTGTGGTTTTCCTAACCGTCGTTCTTGTTATTTTCTCGATTCTCTATGGAACTAAGGCGTCGGCACTTTCTTATAATCAGGTTCTTCACAGATCTCCAACATTTCACCTTGTGAAGGATATCTATGTTTTGCTCTCAGGAAGCTACTATCCGATTTCGGATTGGTTTGGCTTCGGAATGAATCAATTGAAAATCAATAAAATGTTGGATGTGTCTGGAGATGTTCGTGTTGGAAACAGAGTGATCATACGAGGAAATGGAAGTGTTTCTACAGGACTAAATGCCGACAAACTTGATGGGTACGAAGCAAGCGATTTGTTAGCGGCGGCTAGTGGCGGGAACGGAGAATACAGGATATACTATGCGTGTGCTATAAATAAGCGGACGGGATGGGGAGGAACCTGTAGTTGTTCTTATCCTCAGGTTAATGTTCCAGAATGTCCACCGGGATGGAGAGAAGTTTATTATAGGGACGGACTTACCGATCCCGGATACACATATTACCCCGGCTTTCAGCTAATTAGTGACGTCACTCTGGCTGCTGTCAGGCAAATAAACTGGTGTACACCTGGTGAAGGTTGTACGTGTTCCGCTACAGTCACCATCGAAGATGGATCAGGGAGTGTTATAAAATCTGCCAGTGCGCGTGTTCATATAGGTACAAACCACTGTTGCTGTATAAAAATAAATTGCGGATACAGAGTTTGCAAGAAAATTTAGCGATTGACAAACCTTTTTTCAATAATTATCACATAAAACTCGTGAAAAATTTACTTATTCACCACGCAATCTTTCAAAATTGGAAGGTATGTAAAATTTGATCACCACCGGACATGAGATCGATATTTTGTGGTTTATCGATTGGTTTCTGTATTCTCTAATTAACATAACAGTTTTTATTTATTTAATTCTGAAATATCGGTATGATGAACAAAATCTCTGCGTTCGTGATTGTTTTGTTCATTTTTATTCTATGTTTTTTCTTAATTAAATCCAGTAACCACGATAACACCAACAACAAATCTGGTTATGTAAATATTAATATGAGCTGTGTGGCCGTGGAGAAACACAGGATTAGAGGTAGTTCGCTTGAACCCGTATTTAGAGATGGTCAGACGGTTGTGCTTCTCAGAGGATACTATGTGTGCAATTCTCCAAAAAGGGGCGACATAGTGGCCATAAAATTCCGTACAAGAAATGAAATTTTTGTTAAAAAGCTTGTGGGGCTCCCTGGCGACCGTGTTAGATTTGAGGGCAACCACCTCATACTCAACGGAGGTGTTTTAAAAAATAGCTTAAATGAACCATACCTGTTTTCGGACAGGGCCATAAAAATTCTGAGCATCCCGCTTGAAGACGGGAAAATACCACCAAATAATTTCATGGTGCTTGGAGAAGAAGTGAGCGAGGAAAAATCATTCGATTCCAGGAGCTTCGGTTATATTACTAAAGAACAAATGGTCGGACGGGTTTTAAGTCTGAAAGAATGGGAAGATTTGATTAAAACATCAAATGATTAGTGAATTTATGATATTTAATCGAAATATGGTGTGAGCACAATAATTAAGTTACAGACTTAAATCTTTCCATCCCACACTAAACTTATGGGTGTAAAAATAGGAGAGCTCGTGCCAAAAAAGGAAATAAAAATCGAGGATCTCGCTCACAGAGTTCTTGCTGTTGATGCCTTCAACGCGATTTATCAGTTCTTAAGTATAATAAGGCAGCCCGATGGCACACCGCTAAAGGATTCAAAGGGCAGAATAACTTCCCACCTCTCTGGCCTGTTCTACAGAAACATAAACCTGCTCGAGAAAGGGCTAAAACCTGTTTATGTGTTCGATGGTGAAAGGCCCACATTCAAGAAGAGGACGGTTGAGGAAAGGGAAAAGATAAGGCAGGAAGCAATGGAGAAATGGAAGCAAGCTCTGGAAGCTGGCGATTTGGAGGAAGCGAGAAAATACGCTCAGGCGGCGGTGATTCTTGACGAGGAAATAATAACGGAAGCCAAAGAGCTCTTAACGGCTATGGGGATTCCTGTAGTGCAGGCTCCCTCTGAGGGAGAGGCTCAAGCTGCCTATATGGCAAGAAAAGGTCAGGCTTATGCTTCCGTCTCCCAGGATATGGACTCTCTGCTTTTCGGATCACCGAGGTTAGTGAGAAATTTAAACATAACCGGCAAACGGAAAGTACCAGGCAGACCGTACTACAAGGAAATATATCCTCAATTAATAGAGCTGCAGGAGGTTCTCCAAACTCTTAAAATAGATCACGATCAGCTCATAATTCTTGGTATTCTGGTGGGTACCGATTATAACCCTGAAGGGGTGAGGGGGGTCGGTCCGAAAAAGGCACTTGAACTTGTGAGAACTTACAGAACTCTCGACAGAATTCTCCTCCATGTGAAGTGGGAGCACGATGTTGATCCGCATGCTCTTTTTGAATTCTTCAAGAATCCTCCAGTTGTTGATGTGGAGATAAAGTTCCCCCCGGTCGATAAGGAGAGGATAAAGAAGATACTCGTGGACGAGCATGATTTCTCTCCCGAAAGGGTTGAGAACGCTCTGGAGAGGCTCGAGGAAGCCGAAAAGACCAAGCAGCAGAGGACGCTCTTCTCATTCTCATCATGAGCCTAACCTCTTCAGAATGCTTTTTACTTCATCATCGCTCACCTGCTCGAAGTTCATGTAAAACTGCCCAACAGCATAGAACTCCACAGGAGCCTGCACGAAGATGACATCATCAAAATGCTCTCTCATTTTATCAACTTTATCCGCCGGAATTACAGGCACGGCCAGCACGACTTTTTTAGCACCTTTTCTTCTTAAATAAGCTGCGGATCCGATCGTTGTTAATCCCGTAGCAACACCGTCATCCACCACAATACAGACTTTATCCTTAACGATCTTTTCAACATCCTTATCAGAGATACCGTAGTACTCCAGCCTTGCTTTGATCTCCTCCTTAAGACGTTCAGCTTCCTGTCTTATGTACTCTTCCGGGACTATCATCAGAGCCTCGTCACTCAGATAAACGTTTCCATCGGGATCAATGCTTCCTATCGCGAATTCTTTGTTGAAAGGCGCCCCAATCTTCTTCATGACCACCGGTATGAGAGGCAAGCAAAGCTCCTCAGCCATAACCTTCGCCACGACCACCCCACCCCTTGTTATTCCACAAACAACCGAATCATCTTTGTTTTTATAGCCTGCAAGCTTCCCGACCAGCAATTTTCCGGCATGTTCCCTGTCCTTGAATATTATCTCCATAATCTACACTCTCTTACACAAGTCTTTATATTTTGTTCCTGCCATAGAGAAGAGTATGAAAGACGAAGCTTTCAGATTGGAGGTTGAGGAAACGATAGAGCGTATAAGATCCCTGAAAATCCAGGGCGCGAGAAGAATAACTATCGCATGCCTGAATCTGCTGAGGAAGCACGCGGAACTTGAGGGCATAAACGATAGCTACTTTGAACTTGCGGATCTTCTTGCAAGCCTTAGACCTACACAGGCCGTGTTGTACAATGCCATGCAACTGGCAAAGAAAGCAAAAGACGTAAAGGACATAGAAAAAGTGATCTCGTATCTGGAGGGAGCATCAAGCAAAATAGCGCGGAAGTGGCACCACATAATTGATGATGGAGACGTTGTACTCACACACTGCCATTCCACCGAGCTTGTTGAGCTGATGAGAGAGGCTGCAAAACACGGGAGAATGTTCAAGGTTGTTGTCACCGAGACAAGACCAAAAATGCAGGGCATGATGACCGCGAGAGAACTCAGCAGTGCTGGTATTGAGGTCGTTTATGTTGTTGACTCCGCCGTAACCCACTTCACGGACGAGGTAACCAAATTTATGTTCGGGTGTGATGCGGTGAGGGAGGAAGGAATATATAATAAGATTGGCACCTACATGATGGCGGTTTTTGCAAGAGAAATAGAAAAGCCCTGCTACTTTGTAGGGGATGTTCTCAAGATCGATCCGAGAAAGGGAAGAATTGATGTTGAGATGAGGGCTCCGGAAGAGGTAATAAAGCCAGAGGAGCTCGGAGAAAACATAAAAGTTCTGAACCCCGCTTTTGACTGCACACCATGGAAGTATGTATCAGCCTACTTGTCAGGTGGTGGAAAAGCATCGTGCTGGGAGGAAGCGAGAAAGCTTGTTAAAGCGGAGTTTGACCTAAAGTGAAATTAGGCTATTGGAAATAATTTCTGTGCTGACTACGGCGTTGACTTTGTTGATTTGCGGTAAAGAATTAGCTATAGTTTCACGGAGGTTGTGGCTTGTCCGAGCACTCTATTTGAATCTTTCTTGAGTATTCCATTTGTTTTTCATCAAAAATCCGATATTCTGACAGAAAATCAAATAATCGCAAGATTTAAATATCTGATCGTAAAAATGAACATTGCACATAAGGGTTTAAGAAGAACTAGATAGTGTGGAAGCCTTCCTTACATCTCTCCTGAACTTCTTCACAAGCTCCTTCAAATGTTTAAGAAGAACTAGATAGTGTGGAAGATGCACGCGAAGGAAATGAGATGGGTGTTGATGATGTTTACAAGTTTAAGAAGAACTAGATAGTGTGGAAGCTTGTGTGTATGCTTCTAAGAACTTGATGAACCTTTTCGGTGTGTGTTTAAGAAGAACTAGATAGTGTGGAAGTCCCCTAACCATTCAGGGAGCTCTCC
>JALVWC010000032.1:6643-22402 GCA_027038505.1 Nanobdellati archaeon | reverse complement strand
AGCCGCAGTACGTACAGCTTGGAAAGAATGAGGAAAGCATGACCGTCATGGAAGCTCTCATGAAAGCGTCGGGAGGGAAAAATGTTATGAGCGCTACCATAAAGGAAAAGATTCTGAAGCCTCTTGAAATAGATGAGATTCTGGAAAGAAAGCTGAGCGAGCTGAGCGGAGGTGAGCTGCAAAGAGTTGCAATAGCAGCATGCATGCTGAGAAATGCGGACTTCTATCTCTTCGATGAGCCGTCGAGCTTCCTTGATGTGGAGCAGCGTGTGAGGTTTGCAAAACTGCTGAAACGGTTTGTGATGGACACGCAGAAGGGCTGCCTTGTAATAGATCACGACCTCCTCTTGCTGACATACTTGGCAAAGAAGTGCATACTTTTTGAGGGCAAACCATCCGTCAATGGTAAAGCATCAAAACCCCTGCCCTTTGAGGAGGGGATAAACCAGTTCCTTAAGGGTGTGGGTATAACCTTCAGGAAGGATAACGAAACGTTCAGGCCGAGAGCGAACAAGCCCGGTTCGCAGAAGGACAGGGAGCAGAGGGATAAAGGAATTTATTATTTAGGATAAATAAAAATAAAATTAAAAATTGGGTTTTGTTCTCTGTGCTCTTCCATGGAGATCGATCTTCAAAAGTTTGAGGGTGGTCTCCGTGGAGGGGCAAGGAGAAAGGAGTGGGAATGGGTTTTTTCCGCCCACCGTACTCGACCTGAATGACTACGTGGAGCTTGATGAAGATGCCATAAAGAAGTTCCGCTGTCTCAGATGCGGGAGGTGCTGCTCCTCCCTTATAGTCGGACCAATAAGCACGGAGGATATGGTAAGGGTGTGCAGGCTTAATCCATCATACCTGAAATACTTCAAGAACTACCTCAGGATAGGGGAGAAATCCAACGTTCTGATGGCATTCAAAATCATTACAAACAGGGATGGAAATACCGGTGGCTGCGCATTTTACGACAGAAAAAGGAAAGCGTGCACTATCTACCCCCACAGACCGGAGATCTGCAGGATGTTCCCGTTCCGCACGAGAACACTTGCCTGGAGGCATTGCGAGTGGGTAAAAAGATATTTAAAGAAAAGGATGCTAAGGCAGAAAAAGTTCGAAAAACAGCATCGAGCTTCAGTAATGAGTGCGGGGAGGAGGGAGAAAAATGATCATCGCCATAGTTGGAATGCCTGGAAGCGGTAAGACGACGGTTGCATCTTTTTTAAAAGAAAAAGACTGTGCCGTCATAAGGTTTGGAGACATAACGGAGGAGATTCTGCGGGAGAGGGGGCTCGAGATCAACGAAGCCAATGAGAGAATGGTAAGGGAGGAAATCCGAAAAAAACACGGGATGGATGCTTATGCCAAGCTCAACAAAGGCAAAATAGACTCTCTTCTGCAGCAGGGAAGAGTTGTAGCGATAGACGGCCTTTACAGCTGGGAGGAGTACCTTTTCATGAAAGATAACTACACGAACAGGTTTGTGGTGCTTCATGTTTATGCCCCTCCAAGAACGAGATACGACAGACTTAAGAGAAGATCCGTGAGACCGCTCAGCGAAGATGAAGCATGGCAAAGGGACAAGGCAGAAATAGAAAAGTTAAACAAAGCAGGCCCGATAGCGATGGCCGACTATGTTATAATAAACGAGGATGATCTTGAGTCTCTCAGAAGGAACGTGGAGGATTTCTACGAAAGGGTTGTGAGGCCAGCCATAACGAGCACACAAACAGGGTGCTGAAATGGATGTCACAAAACAGCTATGAGTTAGTTGTGAAGTTCAGGGAGCCGTTTAACCTACGGAAAATAATAGAGAATGAACCCTTTCTCTTCTTTTATGACGATGTAGCTAAAAGAAAAATTAATGCTTTCAACAGAGAAATTGAGGCGAAGTTCAGGCAGAAAAGCGAAGTGGAACTGTTGTGCAGGATTGAGTGCGAGGAAAGACTGACAGGAAACATGATGTCCTTCATAGAAAAGAGGCTGCGCTATTGTCTCGGAGCGGACGAAAAACTGGGGGAATTCTATGCTCTAGTGGAGCAAGATGACGTGCTCTCGAGATTCTACAACAGAATTTACGGGACAAGGGTGCCCGCAGCCTTCGATTCGTTTGAAGCAATTTTGGCAATCATCTGCTCGCAGAATGTCAGCTTTTCAGCTTACAGAAGAATGTTGAAATCGATAATGAAAGCTTACGGTCTTGAGGGAAGGTTGCCCACATGGTTCGAGTTGTTAAAAAACCCTGAAAATCTTCAGAACACCGCCGTGGGTTACAGAGCCGGATACATACTGAACGCTGCGCGCTTCTTCTCCAGAAACGATGTGTTTAAACTGCCTGAGGAGTCAAGGCTAAGGAGTGTGAGGGGTATAGGGAGTTACAGCGTGAATCTGTTTTATCTGATACAAGGCAGGGACTATTCGAGATTTTACGTCGATGTTCTCATGAGGAGGATATTTTCGCAGTATTATAGCTTCACGTTCCAAAGTGATTCTGAGCTTGAAAAATTCGCAAAGAGGAAGTTTGGAAGGTACTGCGGGCTTGCGGGCCTTTACTTACAGCAGTTCTTCAGGAGCTAAGGAGCTTCAGCCCGCTGGTTTTAGTATCTTGCCAAACTTCGACACCTTCAGAAGTGTGCCCACCACACCGAGAAAGTGTTGAGAGGCGGGCTTTGCTACGTATTTATTTGCGAAGTCCTTAGAAAAATGACCGTATGGCCCTTTGAACCTGTATGGAACAATATCTATCCCGAAAAACTGAAAGAACTCCCTGATAGAGTCCATACGTGAACTCAGCGTTACATATTCTTTAAGATTTATATATTTCATTCTATCATTCCCTAACTTCTCCTTAAGTTCCTTCACCGTATAAGTCTGAAGGGGTGGTAGCTCGATGGATGTACCGCCGTTCTCAAATACGAAATTTCTGATGGCATTATAATGCCCCTGAAGGATCTTCTGCTCCCCTTTCTCTTTCCTGTAAAACACCACCGGCCTGCCCGGAATCCTGTGCTTTATCCCCAAAAACTCATCCACATATATCTCGTTTTCCTCCTTTATCGCTTCCAGCTCCAGTAGTTTACAGAACATAACGTTCGAGCTTAGAACCCAGTTGGTTATGTTAAATGTGCCGTCCTCTATCTCACTACCGTTCGCAAGCCTTAGGTTGACCTTCTCAAGGGTCACCGGCATGAAAATATAAAAGTGGTAATACCGCCCTTTCCAGTTCATCTTGGATAATATACCGCTTGCTTTTGTTTCTGCCCACTCTTCGGTCATCCAGGGATAATCAGCTATCAGACCAACATCCGGATGAAACACCAGGTGTTCCTTAGTCCAGCTGTTGTACGGATGGATCTCTCCTATCACCTTGGCTCTCAACTCCCCTGGAGTGGGAAATTCCTCGAAAAGGGGATAGTTTTTCCAGAGCCATATATCGATTGAGATTATGGCAGTTGCGTGTCCGACCAGCCTGAAGAAAACATGAGGCATGCTTTTCCTTACAGAAGCTGAGCTGAGGGCATCATTGATCATTTTGTATCTCAGGATTATCGGTTTGGCTCTCTCCCTCCATTCCTCAAGAGTCCTTTCCCTGCTCCTAACCATGGTCCTTAGATGCTCAACTCTTGTCCGCACATTACTTTCGAAAATTCTCAGCCAGTCCTCGTAGGCCTTCCATTTGCTCCTAAGGACCTGCTTCTCAACCTCAGGTATGTGTGATAGCTTACCGCCCTCTTCTATATCCTGTATGCCCTCCATAGTCATGAAGTCCTGAACTACCGTGGGCATTATCCCTCTGTTCCTCATGAAAGCCATTGATAGTCTCCCCGGACCTTCAGCTCCACCACCCCCGGCATAATAATCCACCTGATCCACAAAAAAGCTCTTCAGAACAAGTTGAGCTTGCCTTGCTCTGTTGGGATCGTTGCTCTTCGCATCTTCTATCCACTTCAGGAACTCCTCATACCTCTCGAGGTCGGTCCTCACAAGCTCGAGATCCGATATGGAAGAACTTATTGCCATTAGAGTCTGTTTCAACTTCTGCTCCAGTGCTTCTTTCTGAGCCAAAGTTATCTGCCAGTACTGCTGGTGCTCCGGAGATACATCTATGCTCTCGTTTATCTTCTCTATTTTGAACTTGTCCTTGCCAAGCGCGAACGTTAGGCCAAAGTAACATTTAGTAATGTATCCCGGGTAGCCAGTCACATTTATCGATATCTTCTGATTTTTGGGTGATTGAGCCCATGCCCTGCCGTACCACTTACCTTCCGTCCAGAAGAGAGGAGCTGGACCCATATCTCCAAAGTATGTCCTTATGTCCTTATCGTCTCTATCATGTCCGATCTTGGATATGAGGGATTTTCCCATGAAAATCTTTGTGAGCGTCCCACTTAATAAACTTTTTGTGAACGGGAATTAGAATAATCAAAATTTTATTTTTTATTCCTCTCCGTCCCCATACCTCGCATCAAGCAGTTTTGTTATTTCCCTCGCCTTTTTCCGTCCAATGCCCTCGACCTTCTGCAGCTCCTGCTCACTTGCAGAAAAGACCTTTCTCACGCTTCCGAAGTGCTGCAGGAGCTTCTTCGCAAGCTTTGTGTTCACTCCGGGAAGCCCCGCAACAACAAATTCCTGAAGCTCCTCCAACCTCTTGGGACGCTTCTTCACCCTTATCGCTATCGTGCCGTTTTTTTCCTCCTGCTCCCGTTTCGCCAGAGTTATGAGAAAGAGTGCCGTCTCCCTTTCATTCTCGGTGAATACTACCGGCATGTTGAAATCCAGAATTGCTGAGGCTATGGCACCTCTTATCGCATTCGGATGCACGTTGCGATGGTAAAAGTCCCTACCCTCAATCACGAGTATCGGTCTTTCAAAAGCCTCTGCAAGGTTCCTCAGCTGGTTGAACAGCCTTCCATCAACTATGGAATTAACAAAATCCCTTGCTGTTTTTCTCTCAATGCCCACACTCGCCGATATCTGGAAATCTCCCACATCAATCTGTTTTACCCGCACATCAGCACCCATCTCCATCAGGATTTTTATCAGCTTTTTCTCCCTCGCGTCAGCGTATATCACTACTCTGCCCGATACCGATGTTTCCCAAGCACTCTGCTCCTCACTCCTCTCCTTACCCGTGCAGTTCTCTGAAAAAACGGAATTATCATCATCACGAGGTGCAAACTCAACTTTCCTGCTTCCATTTCCATTCTTCCTTATAAAATTGTCAAGGGACATCTGGACCGGTACAAAGGACTTCTTTTCCTCAGTATCTTTTACTTCCTCCTCTCTGTTTCTTTTTTCCTCAAGACTCTTGTTATTTTTCTCACCACCACCGTCTTCCATCTTTTCTTCTCCTGTTCTTCCCTCATTCTCTTTACTTTCTTTCCCCCCTTCATCCCTTTTCTCTTCCTTGGTGAGAGATCCTGCTCTATGACCTCCTACAGTGGTCTTTTCCTCCTCACTACCGGCATCTCCATTTTCCATTGACATATTTTCTGGCTTAACATTCCATGGAGAGTCCGCAAGCTTTATCGAATTGACCACACCTTGCTTGGAGAAAAACGGTGAGGTGTGCACCACAATGTTTGCTTTTTTTAGCTCTTCCCTCAATTTTCTCAGATATTTCATCATCCTCTTCTCTTTATGATAAGCACTCCAGTAGAAAGCTTCATCCATAGTGCCCTTAGTCATCAGAATGTAGATTCTTCCCTCCCCAAACCTCCCGGTTCTGCCCCTCCTCTGTATGCTTCTTATCTCGGAAGGTATGGGCTCGTAAAATATAACGGTATCCACCTTTGGTATGTCCAGCCCCTCCTCAGCAACGGAAGAGGCCACAAGCACGTTAAACAGACCTTTCCTGAACGCTTCCATGATCTCGAGCTGCTTTTTTTGGGTCATCCCTTTTCTCTGACCGACGAAAAGCACCGGTTTCAATAACGGGCTTCCGTGCTTCTTTATATATTCGACCACAAGTTCCGCTGTCCTCACATACTGCGCAAAAACTATAGCCTTTCTGTCGTCCTTCACTTCCCGTTCCAGAATGGAAAGTATGTGCTTGAACTTAGGGTGTTCCACTCCGCTTGAAATAAGCCTTGAGAGAAGAGATATTGCTGCCTTTACGTCCTCATCCGCCAAAAGCATCTCGTCAGATTTCCTTTTGTTTTCGTCCATCTCAAGCTCCCTGAAAAACTCATAGCACTGTCTTGCTCCCTGAGTTTGGAGAAGTTCGATTGCATGGAGAAGCTTGATAGCCATGGCCAAAGCCTGAGCGGCCCCGAAAAGAGCACCGCTTCCCTCTCCCTTCTCGAGGGCTTTCAGCACTCTCTGCTGGAGCTCAAGCAGTACTTTTTTGGATATTTTTCTTGGAGAGGCGGACACCTCTCTGAAGCCGGCATCTCTCAGACTCGCGAGCCTCTTTCTCAGCGCTCTCTCAAGAAGTCTGCTCACCTTTACAAAAGCTTCCGGAATCCTAACCGTAACCCATTTTATTTCCTTTCTCGCAACATAAGGTTTTACATCCGGATCAAGCTCTGTCCGGATTTCCACATTCTCAACAAAAAGATTGCCGCAAATCATTCCTATTTTCTCCACGCTCCCTCCGGGGGATGCCGTAAGCCCGAGTATCAATGGATTCTTTGCTTCCTCCATGTACTTTCGTGCTATGTAGGTGTAGGCATAGTCCCCCACAGCCCTGTGAGCTTCATCAAAAACCACAAGAGAGAAATCCTTAAAGCTTAGCAGCCCCGTGATTATGTCGTTCTCCACAACCTGCGGAGTTGCAAAGAAAACCCTGCCTTTGCTCCAAAGCTCAGCTCTCTTATCCCTTTTCACCTTTCCCGTAACAACCACAAAGGCCTCTGGCGGGAGCTTCAGGAACTCCCTGAAGGTGCGGTAGTGCTGCTCAACCAGGGGTTTTGTGGGTGCCATCACAAGAACCTTGCTCTCCGGATACTTATAGAGACGGTGGGCAGCCACAAGTATGGCTATGGGGGTTTTCCCAAGTCCGGTCGGCAGAACAACGAGCGAGTTTTTGTTGATACAGCTTGCGGCTATTATCTCCTGATACCTCCGTCTTTCCATCTTCCCCTCTCTCAAAAGAGGGTGCGAGAAGTACTCTCTGAAAGATTGCGGGGGCTCGCTGTTTTCCTTCTCGTTTTTCTCGAGTATTGCGGAGCTTTCGGGCTTCGTGCTCATGAAAATAATGTGGAGTGCTAAAAATTAAATTAAGATGTCACAAACATCCTTACTCGTCCTTCCTGACTCTCCGCGGCAGATCTGAAAAATTGAAAAATGAAACCCGTGTCGATCCAGAACTCAATAATTGACAAGGATTCCTGTCCCTGACTAAGATTTAAAAAATTACTTGTCCATTTAGTTTACGTCAAAAATTTCTTGCACGAGAACACTTTCTGGTGAGCGCGAATGTATTTCATAAGCACAATTGAGGACAAGGTGCGGGTTCCTCCCGAATGGCTCAGCGGAGATAAGATGGAGGCTATAAAGAGATCTCTGGCAAAAAAATACGAGAACAAAATCGTCCTCGAGCTTGAGGGGGTCGTGCTTGCCATAATAGACATACTCGAAGTGGGGCAGGGAAGGTTGGTTGTTGAAGATCCGGGAGTGCATTACCCGGTTAAGTTCAGAGCGCTTGTGTTCAGACCCCTGCTCAATGAGGTTGTGGAGGGTCAGGTCGTGGACATAACGGAGTTCGGTGTCTTCGTGCGCTTTGGGCCAATTGATGCCCTCTGCCACATCTCGCAGGTTACGAACGATTACCTGAGTTATGACAGAAAAAATGTTATGCTTGTGGGAAGAGACACGAAGCGCGTGCTTAAGGTGGGACATATAGTCAGGGCGAGGATCATCGGCGTGAGCATGAAGAAGAGCGAGCAGAACAAAATAATTTTGACGATGAGGCAACCCGGATTGGGTGCGATAGAGTGGATAATTGCTGAGAGGGAGGAAAAGGCGAAGGCTGAGGGAAAAAGTAAGAAGTAAGCCCGTGCAGCCACGACATACCTTCAGCCAGGTTGAGGTGGTGGAAGAATGAAGGCCTGCAGGGAGTGCAAAAGGATAGTGGAGGAAGGAGACGAGTGTGTGGTCTGCGGGAGCAAGGATCTCACACGGAACTGGAAGGGTATAGTCATAGTATGGGATGTTGAGAGCGAGATAGCAAAAAAACTTGGTATAACCGCTCCGGGCAAATATGCTCTTCAGGTGTTTTAAAAGCGATGCAGAAGGAGGTGCGTTGCCATGGAGATCACGATAGTTAAGGATGTTCAGAACCCTCTGCTTGAAAGAAGGGAAATAGAGGCCATGATTTCCTTTCAGGGCGCCACCCCCAGCAGAACGGAAATCCTTGCTGAGCTATCCAAAAAGTTGAAGGTGGATGATACCCACATAGAGGTGGACAAAATCTACCAGCGATTCGGCAAGCAGGAAGCCAGAGTAATTGCGTTTGTGTTTCCCAAGCCCATAAGGGAGAAGGAGGAGACAAAGCAGGAACAGGAAGAGAAGGCAGAGGAGACCAAAACTTCAGAACAGACACAGCAGTGAGAGGAACGTGAAGAGCTGAAAAACCGCTCTACCTTTCGCTAAATTTTTTAAAATTTAGCTGTTCATGCTTGTGTGGGGTGATGCATTATAGCCAAGAAGCCCAAGAGCAAGAGCAAGCACAGGAAAGTACAGCTCTGGAAGAAATATGAGGTGAAGGATGGTAAAGTGATAAGAAAGGGTAAGCTCTGCCCGAAGTGCAGAAGCTTTCTTGCTGAAGCGGGCAACAGGCTCTTCTGCGGTAAATGCTGGTATGTTGAAGTACCTAAAGAGACAAAAGAGAGTTCTTCCGCGTGAAAAATTAAACGGTCCTGCCTGCAATGCCGCACACATTCGAGGATCGTAAATGAGATATCACTTCCCATTCAGATTTCCATTAAGATTCCCGTATAAGGCATTCTGCGTTATATTTATCCACATCATGTAAGGGCGAGATATTAGAAAAACAGACTGTTTTTGATGGTGTATAGTGAGGATCTCTTACGGAATTATAAAATATTTTCGGTTACAATGAGTTCGGTATGATCTGCTTGGGAATAGAAAGCACAGCTCACACCTTTGGGGTTGGAATAGCAACCGATGAGAACGGTGGAAAGATCCTCGCAAACGAAAAAAGCACATACACCACGGAGCATGGTGGGATGAAGCCGAGGGATGTGGCTGAACACCACGCCTCCGTGGCAAGAGATGTTCTTCTTGCTGCGCTGGAAAAGGCACACCTTTCCATAAAAGATGTTGATCTCATTGCTTTCTCGGCCGGGCCGGGCATGGGGCCATGCTTAAAGATAGGGGAGATCGTGGCCAAGTACCTCTGCCTGAAGTATGATAAGCCTGTGGTGCCAGTAAACCACTGTCAGGCGCACATAGAAATAGGGCTGCTCGTCACTCAGGCGAGGGATCCGGTAACGCTCTACGTTTCTGGAGGCAACACCCAGATAATAGCAAAGCTGAACAACCGTTACAGGGTCTTTGGTGAGACGCTCGACATAGCCATAGGCAACGCTCTGGACAAGTTCGCGAGAGCAGCTGGCCTGGGCTTTCCCGGCGGGCCTGTGATTGAAAAACTTGCCAGGAGAGGCAAGTTCGTTCCCCTACCCTATGTCGTCAAGGGTATGGATTTTTCGTTTTCTGGCATTGTTACCGAGCTGGAAAGAAGGTTGAAACAGGGCTACAAGCTTGAAGACCTGTGCTATTCATTTCAGGAGCATGCCTTTGCCATGTTAACGGAAGCTGTTGAGAGGGCTCTGGCACACGCAGGCAAGGAGGAAGTGCTTCTTACGGGAGGTGTGGCCGCCAACAAAAGGCTTCAGGAAATGTTACTGATAATGTGCGAGGACAGAAACGCAAGGTTTTATGTGGTGCCAAGAGAATATGCCGGTGATAACGGCGCGATGATAGCCTGGACGGGCATCATTATGGCAGGGAAGCACACAACAAAGAACATTGAGAAAGTGAGAAGTGTGCAGAGATGGCGAATAGATGAAGTGGAGCTATGACAGCGCGAGCCATTTATAAGGTTTAGCTCTGAGTTTTATTCTCATGAAAATTGATGAGATTGCCGACTTTCTTGGAGAGGACATCGTTGAGACTATAAAGAAGTTTGACGGGATCATCGAGCTAAACGATCCGCAGAGGAAAGCCGTTAATGCCGGGTTATTCGCGGATGTGAGCATGGTTGTTGCCGCCCCCACAGCTTCGGGCAAGACATTAATCGCTGAGATGGCCGCCATTCATGAGATAAGGAACAGAGGGAAGAAGGTTGTTTATGTTGTGCCGCTCCGCTCGATAGGCAGCGAGAAATACAGAGAGTTTAAGCAGAAGTACGGGGATCTCAACATAAAGGTCGCTCTGAGCATGGGCGATTATGACAGCGATGATCCCTGGTTAAAGTACTGCGATCTCATAATCGCAACATCCGAAAAACTTGAGAGCCTGTTGAGGCACAACGTGGAGTGGATAAGGGAAGTCGGTCTGTTGATCGTTGATGAGGTCCACCTTCTCAACGATGTCGGCAGAGGGCCAACCCTCGAGGTTGTGATGACCAAGCTCAGAGAGATGATCCCCACGCTCAGAGTCCTTGCGCTCTCGGCAACGATAAGCAACGCTGAGGAAATAGCCTCCTGGCTCGACGCAAAGCTTGTTACATCCACCTACAGACCGGTACCTGTTAAAAAAGCCGTTTTCTGCGGTGGAGCGCTGCTGTATGAAAATGAGGAGATGGAAAAACTTGCCGGAGTCGGTGATGCTGACGGAATGCTCATCTACTTTGCCAACAGGAATAAACAGCTGCTCGTGTTTGTAAACTCGAGAAGAAACGCCGAAAACATGGCGGCAAAGCTTTCCGGAAAGGTGCTCATCAAGAGACAGGAAAAGGACTTCTTGAACTCCCTGGCAAGCGAGGTTCTCTCAGCTCTCGACACACCCACGGAGCAATGCAGGAAGCTGGCTTCTTGCGTTAAGAATGGAGTGGCTTTTCACCACGCAGGTCTCGTTCAGAAGCAAAGGGAGCTTCTGGAGAACGGTTTCAGAAAAGGGCTGATAAAGATAATGGTGGCCACGCCCACGCTTGCAGCCGGAGTTAACCTCCCGGCAAGTGTGGTTGTGGTTAAGCACCTTTCGAGGTTTGAGAGCGGAGAGGGTGCACAGTACATCCCCGTGCTGGAGTTCCAGCAGATGATAGGGAGGAGCGGAAGGCCGAAATATGACAAGGAAGGGCTCGCCATAGCTGTTGCCAGGAACGAGAGGGAGGCTGAGTATATTATGGAGCGCTACATAAAGGGGAAACCTGAGCCCGTGTACTCGAAACTCGCTGTCGAGCCCGTGCTGAGAGTTCACCTCCTCGGGTTGATAGCCAGTGTGCATTTCACCACCTTTGCTCAAATTATGGATTTCATATCGAAAACCTTCTACGCATTTCAGTACAGGGAGCTGAACGAGATCAGAGCGAAGGTGAGAAGAATCGTGGATATGCTCGAAGCTTTTGAGCTCGTGGAGGTGGAAACCGGAGGTGAGAGCGGTGATATTGCGGGAGGTTTGTTTTTCAGGGCAAGCGATAGCGGGAAAGACTTAAAAATAAGGGCAACAAAACTCGGAAAGAGGGTATCCGAACTTTATATAGATCCCGTGTCGGCACATCTTCTCGTTTCTGGTCTGAGGAGAGAAAACATAAGAAATGCTGATGAGGTGTCTTTCTTTCACCTCATAGCCCTGACCACCGAGTTCAGACCACTTCCGGGTGTGAGCAGGAAAGAGGAGGAAAAGCTGTTGCTCATGCTTGAAGAGCATGAAGAGAAGCTGCTCGTCGAACTCCCTCCTCTGTGGAGCTTTGAAATCGCCACACACATGAGGGCAATGAAGGCCGCACTTGTGCTCAAAAGCTGGATTGATGAGGAGAAGGAGGATGTTATTTCTTCCAAATTCGGAGTCGCGCCCGGAGATCTGAGAGTTATGATAGAAAATGCTGAATGGCTGCTCTATTCAACGGAAGAAGTGGGAAGGGTTATAAACGCTGATGTCTTCGTTCTCAACAGGATCGAAAGACTCAGGAAGAGAGTGGTGCATGGAGTTAAGGAGGACATTCTGGAGCTCGTTCTCCTTCCGGGAATAGGGAGGGTGAAGGCAAGGAAGCTTTATAACGCAGGCATAAGAAGCATAAAGGATATCGGCAGGATAAGCATGGCTGTGCTGGAAAGTCTCGTGGGGGTGAAAACAGCGGAAAAAGTTCTGAAAGCGCTGCAGGAGATGAAAGAACAGAGCAAGTAGGATCTTTAAATTGAGACATCATAAATCGCTCTGCAGAGAGCTTGTTTTCATTTATAAGTGTTAAAAATTTAAAGATTGCAGAAACTATACTCATGCATCATGTTTGGCGAGGACGTTTTGAGTCTCACCGACGAGCTGGAAATCATTACGGAAGGTAATATTGACGTCTATTATTTAAATGTACGGGAGAGTAACGATACTCTTGAACTCATTGAGACCATACTCAAAAGTTTGGGAATGGAATATGTTCCGGAACGTTCATGTTCAACCTCAACTTCGAAAACGGAAGACAGTTATCATCCTGAGGCGTTCTGGGCTGAAATAAGATCTCAGAACCACTGCAGGGATTTTTCTGCTCTACCTCTGTACGATGTGGTCGTGGGTGTCGGAGAGGAGGAAGGTGTAGACTCGCTGCGGGAAGTTACCTCAGTTTATATGGAGAGTCTTCTTTTCAACGACGAATCCCTTTCGACGTTTTATCTCATCCTTCCCAAAAATTTCAAAAGTAGAGTCCAGAACGCTGAGGAGGTGTCCGCATACATCGTGGGGTCAAGGAGGCGTGGCAAAAAGCATGAATTAAAAATGGAGAATATCGATATCTGCTGTAATGTGAATATTACTCCGCTGGTGTCCTTACCAAAAAACATCGTCAACTTGAATATGGTTCTCGAGTTTCTCTTTTCACAACCTAATGAAAGTGCATTAAATCCATCCTGGTTTAAAAAGAGCGCGCTTGTCTCTGAAACAATATATAAAGTTGTGGGGGAAGAAACACCAAAAAAAATGAGAAATACTGAAAATTATCGCGGTGTTGTGGATGAGAATTTCGCATTCGGTTTTAAACCAGAAAAAACACACAGATACTACGTACCTGTGGAAGAGTTAATAAGAGAACTTCTTAATGAATATGAGAGAGAAGAAGAGCATCAAGTATTTTCCCTTACAAACAAGTCTTATTTTTCAAAAGACGATACCGTCAAATTAATTTTCATTGATGAAGGTGGAAAATACGGGTGGAATGTGTTGACGGCCATGGACGTAAATTCTTAAAAAATAATTAAAAACTATTACTAAAATCAATATTTTCACAATCTTCGATTCTACCTTCATCGCACAGTTCGGAAAATTTTGGATCCAAAGGTATCTCCAGAAAATGAGGAATGTTGTATCTCTCACTAAGTTCTCTCGCCTTACTCTTTCCAAAAAGATAACTTTTGTATCCGCAGTTCGGACATTCATACAGACTCATATTCTCCACCAGACACGTCACTTCGGCGTTCAACATCCTTGCCATGTTGATGGCCTTTTCCACTATATCGGTGGCGAGCTTTTGCGGGGTCGAAACTATTACAATCTTATCAGGTCTGACTACTTGCAAAAGGGTCAGCGGAACATCGGAAGTGCCGGGAGGTAAATCAAAAAGAAGGTAATCCAAATCTCCCCACTCTGTTTTTGAGAGCAAGTCGAGCATGGTTTTTGAGATCAGCGGACCCCTCCAGATTAGAGGTGCATTTTTCTCCGGCAAAAAGAAATGAATTGACATGATCTTTATACAGAATTTCCTGCTGCTTACGGGATAAACCATATCATCATCAATCACAGGGGTTTCTGATTCCAAGCCAAAGATCTTGGGTATGCTCGATCCTGTGAAATCACAATCGAATATCCCCGTAGATTTTCCCTTTCTCGCGAGGCATACCGCCAGCAGAGAGGTTACGGTTGATTTCCCAACTCCGCCTTTTCCGCTCATCACGGCTACTTTGGTTTTTATCCCGGAAAGGTTTTCCGAAATCTTCTTTACCAGATCTTGCGCGGAACCAGTCATGGAGAAGTATAATGACAAAATTAATTTAGATTTTTACCATCGGAGGGTTTTCGAACACGGAAAAACAAAAAATTTTAATAAGTAGGATTCTATTTTTTGTCAGGATGATGAAGAGGAGGTGAAGTGAGCTTTTTGCGATGAGCTCGCCTCCCATATCTGATATCCCGGAGAACTCGTGGGATGTTTATGAACTATCGAAACTGGTTTTTGGAAGAATGGATTAAGAATGAGCTCGAGGAATTTCAGGAGTGCTGCTGTACTGCAGACAGTGATATTATTCTTGCCATTATAACTGAAGGTCGCACTCCGAAAACCGCACTAATAGCAGATCCAACCAAACGCAGGTGCTTTGACGATTTTGTGGATTTGTTAAGTACTGATATAATCAACCTTATCTACGAAGCTGAAAAGTACAGTACGAGCACGGCAAGACCCGTTAAACATCTATATCACGACATTCATAAATTCCTGCTGGAGTTTCCAGAATTGTATTTCGAAATAGATCATCCATTTGAAAAATCTATAGTAAAAGTTTATGGATTGAGAGAGATAGATCATTTCCAGCTCCCTCACGTGCCTTTCGAAGTGGAGGAATTTGTAGGTAAAGATGAAAAAATTCGCAATAGAGGAAAAATCTGCTTTGGAATTTATCGTGAAACACGCTTTCACACCAAAGAACGGATGAAAGAATATGAACAGTTCATTGGATGCGAGCACACACCAGTAAAAGATTACATAATAATAAGTATAGAAGTTAAGGAATCTCCTCCATCAAGAATGAGGATCATAAGTCCGCTTGGGAGTGAACAAAATCACCAAAATAATGAAACTTATAAGATATTTAATGAAAAAATTATGACAAGATATGATTATCCAGATTCTTTCGGGGATCGAAATGAATAAAGTTTTTAAATGAGTTCACTCATTCATATTTCATGGACTTCATAAAATTTATGGGTACGGGCGGCGGAAGGTTTGTGATGATAACCCAGCTGAGAAGCACCGGCGGAATTTACATCGAGCTGGATGGTATGAGGCTCTATCTTGATCCTGGGCCCGGAGCTCTCGTGCATTCAATAAGACACAATTTGCCTTTAAGAAAGCTTGATGCTCTTCTCTTATCTCATGCCCACATAGACCACACAAACGACGCAAATGCGATAATAGAAGCCATGACCGAAGGTGTGGTGAAAAAACGTGGAGTGTTGATAAGCAATGTTTCTGCAATAGAGGGTTATGAAGAGAACGGAAAAGTGGTGGAGAGGGTCGTCAGTGATTATCACCTCAACACCCTTCGGGAGTATTATGTTGTGAAGCCCGGAGACTCCGTCAGAGTAAACACCATCAAGATCGTGGTCACAAAAGCTGTTCATACCGATCCAATGGCCGTGGGGTTTAGGATAGAGGGTGGTAGGTACACGATCGGATATACCGGAGACACGATATACTTTGATGGTGTGGGATCGCAGTTTTCCGAATGTGACGTACTAATCCTGAACTGTCTGTTCAACAGAAACCCTCACAAAGATAAAGATGTGGAGTTCTCAAGACATATGGACAGCGAGGATGCCATAAAAATAATAGAGCATGCCAAACCAAAGCTCGCTATTCTGCAGCACTTCGGCATGGAG
>JALVWC010000032.1:0-6633 GCA_027038505.1 Nanobdellati archaeon | reverse complement strand
GAAATAAAGCTTGATGAAGTTCTGAACACTGCCAAGACCTCCCACGAAAAGTCCCTTTCGGAATGGGTGTGAGTTCTTTTAAAATTTAGCAGGTGAAAAGGATACAATGGAGGGAAAGCAGGAAAAAGAGGAAGACAGACAAAATCGGAGCATCAACGCTACTAAGATCAAAGTTAAGGAAGTCGTGGATGTAAACGAGGAGAATGGGGAGAATTTGGAAAAGAAAAAGAGCGCGGAAAGTCGGGAAGGAGGGAAAGAAGCATCGCAGAGTTCCACACATTCTGAAGTACAAGCCACGATTAATGAGATTGTGGAGGGAGAGGAAGGCAAGACGTACAGAGTTGTGGCAAGGGTTGTGAGCGTAAGGAAAACGAGAGGGCCCACCCTTTTCAGACTGGAGGATACCAGCGGAGAGCTTACAGCCGCGGCGTTTCAGGGTAAGGGTGTGAGAGCGTTTCCGGATATAAAGGATGGGGACGTTGTTGTGGCGGTGATTGTGAAGAGCTACGACAGAACACGCGGATCTTCGAGCTTCTTCCTAAATTCCATGGAAAAGCTCAGTGAGGAACAGGCCATAAGCTTTCTTGAAGATCTGGAAAAGAATAAAAAAAGCCATAAGGACATGCTGCTTGAACGTGTAGCGGAAAATTTCGAGGGAAAGAAAAAGAGAGAGTTCATAACGTCCTTCCTCTCCGCGCTTATCGATAGCATAACGGAAGGCAAGAGTCTCATCGTCAGATACCACAACGATATTGATGGCTTTGTTTCGGCTCTTCTGTTTAGAGAGCTCGTTTTCATGCTATCCTCTAATCTTCAGAAAAGACCGCCCGTCATGAAATTCCATCCAATGAGAAGGCCGTGGTACGACCTTGAGGATGCACTCCAGGACATCCAGTGCTCAAAGGGAGAGCTGTCCTCTTTCTGTCTGGTTTTGCTGGACAACGGATCAACGGAAGATGATATTAAAGCTCTTGCAGTCCTAAAGGGGCTGGGAAGCAGGGTTCTCATTGTTGATCACCACCCGCCCTCCGGGAAAATAAGTGAAATTGCGGACGGTGTGCTCAATCCCTACCTGTGGGGAAGCGATAAGAACGAAACGACAGCATACATTATATACAGCATGCTGGATTCTCTTGCAGAAGAGAGAGAGGAGTGGTGGTCGCTGGTGGCTTCGCTTTCGCTGATAGCCGATAAGAGCAAGGGTGAGGTTTCTGAGAGCTTTCTTGCCCGGATGAGAGAAAAGGTAGGTGAGGATAATCTTGAAAAGCTGAGGTGGGTTCTCGACTACATGATAACGGTAATGTCGGGAAGGCTGGATCTGGACTTCGTTAAGGGGCTGCTTACAAGCGGGAAAGTATGGAAGATCGTTAATGCTCTGTATCCGGCCGTGAAGGAGCTGATAGACAGCAGGATCGAAGAAATGGAATCGCGCCTCAACATCATCGAAAACGAAAGAATGGCCGTTGGAATTGTTGATGCCGGAAGCAGCACGCGATTTTATCCACCGGCCGGAAGAAGCACCGGAATATTATTTGAGAGAATGCGAGAGAGGTTCGAGAAGGAAGGAAAAAGTGTGGCGCTCTTTTGCTTTGCAGGAGACAGCATAATAGTAAGGGTGGGAGAGGGGGGAGCGGCAAAACTGTTCAGCAAAGAGTTCATGGAGGAAGCGATCAGAAAATATATAAGTCCTGCTGCTTCAGCCGGCGGGCATGATGTTGCCTACACAATAAAAGTGGAGGAATCCCTGCATCCCAAAGTCAGGGAGGAGATAAGGAAAGCGCTCTCAAGGGAGGTGAGAAAATGGAAAAGAAAGAGAATAGAAATGCACTTCCTCCCATCATAATAAGCGGGATGGCCGGCGTTGGAAAGTCCACCTTGGCAAAAGCTCTCGCAGAAATTTACGGCATTAAGTACGTTTGCGGAGGGGACGTTCTCAAAGAGATGGCAAGGCGGGAGGGCTATAAAGTGGAGAAAGAAAACTGGTGGGAAACTCCGGAAGGTATGGAGTTCCTCCGCAAAAGAAAGGAGGACCCGAACTTTGATAAAAAACTTGACCAGCTGCTGATAGAGAGAGCAAGGAAGGGAAACTGTGTGATAACATCCTGGGCTCTGCCGTGGATATGGGGGAAAGGTGTGAAGATCTGGCTTCAGGCATCGCAGCGAGTCAGAGCCGAGAGGATAAGCAAACGCGATAATATAAGCTTTGAAGAAGCTCTTGAGTACGTGAAAAAAAGAGACAAAGAAAACGTGGAACTCTACAGGAAAATGTACGGTTACACTCTCGGAAGGGATCTGCACGTGTTCGATTTGGTGCTCAATGTTGAGCACGCCTCGCAACAGGATGTTGTTGATATGGTAAAGTGTTTTCTTGAAAAAAGCAAGCTTCTGGAGAAGGCCGAATTCTGATGCGCGGTGAAATTATGCTGATTCCTTTCGATCCAGTGGAGAGAGCAAGAAAAGTTGAGAAAATTGTAATGAAAGATGGAAAGAGAGAATACTACCGGTTCAGGTTCGCGAAGTATTATGGTGGTATAGCCACCGCTGATGCTGTGGGATGTAACTTGTTGTGTGCCTACTGCTGGAACCACAACCGCAACCTTCACCCGGAAAGATATGGGGAATTCCACTCAAGTGAAGATGTTGCGAACAGACTTGTCAAGCTTGCCGAGAGGAACGGAAGGTTTCTCTTCAGAATAAGCGGAGCCGAGCCGGTATTGGGAGAGAGGTCAGCAGAACATGTCGTGAGTATTATCGAAAACGTGGAGGAAACGGTCGGCAATGCCAGGTTCATCCTCGAGACCAACGGGATAATGATAGGGCACAATGATGAGATCGTCTCGATGCTTTCTTCTTTAAGGAACCTCATGGTCAGGGTCTCGATCAAGGGCTGGGATGATGAAAGCTTCAACAAAGTCACCGGAGCGAGAGGAGAGTTCTTCCATCTGCAGCTGGAAGCAGTAAGAAAGCTGAAAGATGCTGGAGTTACGGCGTGGCCTGCGATGATGTTTGACATTTTTGGTATGGAAGGTCTGTACATCCTTGCGGAATTGCTTGAGCCGGTGGGGGTTAATAAGGAAGAGATCGAGCTGGAATACCTCGAACTTTATCCCTTGGTGGAGAAAAATATGCGCAACAGAGGGCTGTTATAGGAGTAGTTCGAGTCTTCAACGCTATTTACTGAATTAAAACTTTTCATTTTCCGTACACCATAGTTAAGTATGGGGATCGAGCTTGAATGCGGCGCTCTAAGCGTCAAAGGGGAAGATCATGAAGAAAACGAGGATATGTATGTGGTAGAGGAGGATCTGCGCTTGTTTGCAGTCGCTGATGGTGTTTCCATCCCGAAAGGAGGGGGAGAGGCGGCAAAACTTGCAACCAGAGTTCTGCCGGAGAAGCTCAGGGAACATCGAGACTTGCTCGAGGCTATGCTGAGCACGAACGATAGTGTTCTGGAGGCCCGGGAGAAGGGAAGGTGCGGATACACCACGCTTACAGCACTGTGGCTGCCCGAAGAGAGACCATACCGTGGAGTTCTGTGCTGGGTCGGCGACAGTCCGGCTTATCTCGTCAGAAACGGCAGGATTTCTGAGCTGACCAAAGAAAAGGATGCTCACGGAAGCGTGCTTCTGCAAGCAATTGGGGAGGAGGTGATAAACCCACACAGTACGGAGCTGATGATTGAAAGAAATGATGTCTTCCTTCTGCTCACCGATGGCGTTTCGGGTGTGCTGTCAACAAATGAAATGCTTCTCGCTGTAATGCAGAGCGAAAATGCTGAGAGTATCTGCACAAAACTAATTGAGTTTGCACGAAAAAAGAGAGCGGAGTACAGAGATGATATGACGGCGGTGGTTGTGATAATCAGGTAGGCGGACTTTTTCCTCTCAGTTCTTACCCTTCCTGAAGTTCACCGCATCCATGAGGAGAGATGCTTCCGTAATGATCGCTTCGCACAGCTTTACCGTGTTTTCCGCGTCCTTAACTGCAAGCACCTCAACCGGAGAGTGCACGTACCTCAATGGTATAGATATTGCGGTTGCGGGAATACCTTCCCTGGTAAGGCTTATGATGGTGGCATCCGTTGTACCACCTTCCGCAACCTCGAGCTGATAGGGTACCTTCTTTTTTTCCGCAATCTTAATCACGGCTTGAATGAGATTCTCCGGTGCTATCAGACCGTAACCCTTCCCATCAACAACCGTTACTGTCGGGCCCTTTCCAAGCTTAACGGGTACATCTTCCTCCTTAACACCCGGATGATCTCCCGCTGGACAGACATCTATCGCAAATGCTACATGTGGATTTATCTTGAAAGCAACGACCCTTGCTCCCTTCAGGCCAACTTCCTCCTGCACCGTCGCCACAAAGTAAACAGAAATATCATTAAGCTGAGATCTCATCTCGCTTACCCTTCTCACGAGCTCCAGGAGCACCGCGCATCCCGCTCTGTCATCGAGGGCTTTTCCTACCATCCTGCCGTTGGGAAGCTCAAAGGTCTCGCTTGCAATAACAACGGGATCGCCAACCCTTATTCCCATCTTCTCCACTTCCTCCCTGCTTCTTGCACCAACATCGATGAACATTTCCTCCAGAGGTACGGGCTTTTTTCTTTCCTCCTCCTTCATGATGTGAGGTGGCTTTGATCCTATAACACCGTACACATTACCCTTGGATGTGCGGATCACGACCTTCCTCGCAAGGAGGTTCTGTTCAAACACACCCCCTATAGTTGTGAACCTGATAAATCCCTCCTTATCCACAAACCGCACAACCATCCCGATCTCGTCCATGTGGGCTGCGAACATTATTTTAAAGTCACCATCGCCAATCCTGCCTATTACGTTTCCGAGTGCGTCCACACTCACCTCATCGCAGTACTTCGAAAGCTCCTCTCTTACGAATTCCCTGGCTTCATTTTCTCTGCCGGAAACTCCATGAAGAGAGGAGAGCTTAATCATGTATTCCTTCAGCATGCTCACCACCTCCCAACCTCAAAGCCTGAGGGCCTGTATGAATTCCTCGGCCGCTTCCCTAAGCCTGTTCTGTCTGTTCTGGATTATCTTAAGCCTCGCACCGCTCATGGCCGAATAAGCTACGGCATACATTCTGTTGAACTGCTGGTACATGTCTATATCTTTCTCGAAATCGTAGCCCCTCACTCTGGTTTTATCAGCTTCCTGTCTCATCCTGATCTCCTCCGCAGGAGCTTCGATAATTATTATTCTGGAAGGTCTCAACCTCTCGAGCACGTAAGTGGGGAGGCCGGGATAAAATCCGGAGGGTGTCATCAGCGACATGTGTGTTGTCACGATGATTCTGCCTTCCTCCTCCGCTATTTTTTCGGCTGCCATTTTTTGATACTTGACATAGGTATCCTGATCGACCTTGGCTCTTATCTCATCTTTGTATTCCACTATGCCGTCCTTTTTCATCAGCTCGAAGAGAACGTCACCAAAATTCACTATTTTGTACTGTTCTCCTTCTTCCGCCATCTCTCTGATAGCAAGCTCAGCGACGCTCGTTTTTCCTGCTCCGGGCACTCCAGCGAGAATCACAATCTCCTTCGTCATAACACACCACCCTACATTCAAACTAATCTGCTATAATTATTGTTGTTCTTCTTTTTCACATTTAAAAGGATTTCCAAAATATGGTGGGATCATCAGATTATGAACACTGGAAAATCACAAGTTGCATGAGTAATTTTGTCATTTACGGTTTACTGCTCGCCGAGTATCCTTTCCAGCTGTTGCCTGAAGAGCTGTTTCGGCATAGCTCCGACAATCCTGCCAGCCTCCCTGCCGTCTTTGAACACTACGAAGGTTGGTATGCTCATCACTCCGAATCTTCTGGCAAGTTCTGTGACTTTATCAACGTTTACCTTGTAAAACTTTATATTTTCCATTTCCTTTGCTAACTCTTCGAGTACAGGGCTCATCATCCTGCACGGCATACACCACTCAGCCCAGAAATCCACCACTATAGGCATACTGCTTTCCATCACCTTCTTCTTGAAGTCCTCAACACTTTTTATTTTTTCCACTTTGTCGCTCACGAACACCAACCTCCTTTTTTAGTTTTTGTGAGATATATTATATCTCATGCAAAAACTTTAAATATAGATTCTCATAAACTTTAAAACTATGATAAAGAAAAATAGGGCGAAGCAGGAAACGAAGCAGGAAAGGATCAGAACAGAAATAAGAATAAAGAACATAGGATGTATCGCTGAGTTCCTAAAAAAATTCTACGGTCTTGGACCTGCAGAGATTGAGTGCTTCCTACTGCTGCTCACATACGGAAATGAGCTGAAAGCGGATGATATAGCGGAAAAGGCAGGTAAGACCAAAATTACAGTTAACAGGATACTGCTCGAGCTTTACGAAAGGGGTCTCGTGGAAAGAGAAGCCAGATGCTGTACCGGAGGCAAACGTGGAAGGTATTTTGTGTACAGAACCTCATCTCCCCGTGTGCTGAAGGAAAAATTTCTGGGTGATCTGAAGGAAAAGACGGAAGCTCTGCTCGAGCTTGTGAAGCGCGGGTTCGAGGGATAAAAAAGGATGAAAAGCGGAGGGTGAAGAGGAGCCTTCTTCTTTATCAGTATTTAATTATTTAATTAATTTTTATATACAC
>JALVWC010000031.1 GCA_027038505.1 Nanobdellati archaeon | reverse complement strand
AACTCTCGATGAGAAAGAAAGGGAATCATATAGAGATGTTATCCTCAAAAAGCGTTTCATCTCAGCTATAAAAAGAATAAATCCTTGGCTTAACGATGAATTAGCCGAGAAAGTCTATCAAATCGTTTCAAACATCGACCATCCCGATCCCGTGATGAGGGGTAAAATCTTCTACGACATGCTCACAACGGGTGTTAAACTCACGTTTAAGAAGGGTGGAGAGGAAAAAACAAAACTCGTATGGCTAATCGATTTCTCAAATCTAGATAATAACGAATTCTTAGCCTCTAACCAATTCGAAGTCGAATACTACTACGAGAGCGGAAGATTCAGACGTCCCGATCTCGTAGTATTCATAAACGGAATTCCCATTGCAATTTTCGAATTCAAAGGTTTTTAACTCTGGTGAAACCGCCAAAGATGCTTTTTACGATCACAAAGCTAAGATGAAAGATGTTCCTCAGCTTTACCAATATGCTCAAATCCTTGTAGCGAGCGACGGACTCGAAACTAAATACGGCTCTCCAACTTCCGATTGGGAAAGATTCTTCGTTTGGGAAGGGATAGAGAGCGACGACGATGTAAAAGTTAATGGGACTGAAGAAGGAGAGCTATACCTCTACAAAGGGAAAACCCTAACAAGCTTAGATGTCTTACTGCTCGGACTCTTTGAAAAATCAAACTCCTTGACTTCATCGAAGATTTTGTGATCTACGATAAGGCTGGAAAAGGCTATGTCAAAAAGATCGCAACCTACTATCAGTTCTACACGGTCAGAAAAGCAGTTGAAAGAACTGTAAAAGCCGTTCTTTACGGTAAAAAGCCAGAAGATAGAAGAATAGGTGTAGTTTGGCACACTCAAGGCTCTGGAAAGTCATTAACTATGCTATTCTACGCAAGGAAGGTTCTTAAAATTCCCGAATTTCAAAATCCCCTCTTACTCTTCATAACCGACAGAAGAGAACTCGATGAGCAACTTTATGGGGTCTTTGCAAATGTTCTACCCATCGCAGATCATGTAGAAACTATAGCACAACTCCAAGAGACTCTGAAAAAAGCCAAAGGTGGAATTGTTTTTGCAACTATACAGAAATTCGGTAGGAGATCGAAAGATGAGGAATATCCATTTCTCACAGACAGAAAGAACATAATAGTTATTGCGGATGAAGCTCACAGAAGCCAATACAGACAGCTTGCCCAGAATCTCAGAAAAGCCATTCCAAACGCATCATTTATGGGCTTCACAGCCACGCCAATAGACTACGAAGACCGCTCAACTACTCTCGTTTTTGGAGATTACATCAGTATCTATCCAATGGATAAAGCCAGAAGGCACGGTGTTGTTGTACCAATATATTATGAATCCCGATTGCCGGAGTTACACTTAACTAATGAGTTCATAGATCTCGAATTTGAAGAGATATCCGAGCGGGTAGCTTTAGACCCGGAGGAGAAGGAAGCTGTAAAGAGAGCTTTTGCCAAACTCGAAAGAATAATGCTTACTGATGAATATCTCGAAAAGGTAGCCAAAGACGTCGTAGAGCACTTCAACAAAAGATTAATGGAATTCGATGGAAAAGCAATGGTCGTAACGATCAGCAGAAAAGTAGCGGTCGAGCTATACAAGAGAATAATAAAACAGCCAAACGCTCCATCGATAGCAGTGGTAATGTCAGGTAACAAATCCAAAGACCCTGAAGAATTCCACGAACATATAAGATCTAAAAGGGAACTCAAAGAACTTGCCAACAAATTTAAAGACCCCGAATCTGACCCGAAAATGGTTATAGTTGTTGATATGTGGCTCACCGGCTTTGATGTTCCATGCTTACATACCATGTATTTCTGGAAACCGATGAAGAACCACTCACTGATGCAATCTATAGCGAGAGTTAATAGAGTATTCAAAGATAAGCCCGGTGGTTTAATAGTTGATTATATAGGTATAGCCGACGATTTGAGAAAATCCCTTTCGAAATACACCCTTGAGCAGATAAGAGAAACGCTAACAAACATCGACGAAGTCCTCGTTTTGTTAAAAGAGAAGTACGATATTGTCTCATCATACTTTTCTGGGTTGGATTACAGAAATTGGAAAAACCTAAGCTCGGAAGAACTCGCTCGCTTGACTGCGCAAGCCTACGAAAGGGTAGCCAAAGACGAAAATACCAAAAAGAACTTTGTAAAGAATTTTGTCGCTCTAAAAAAGCTTTACCTACTCACAGCACCACATCCAGAAGCCATAGCGATAAAAGAGGATTTGGCATTTTTTGAAATGATCAAAAAAATGATAGTCAAATATTCCGTGAGAAGAATAAGAGAAATATCAAGAGATCTTGAAAAAGAAGTTAGCACACTTATATCCAGGAGCATATCAGCGAAAGAGCCAATTGATGTGTTTGACCTGCTAAAGAAAGATAAGCCAGAAATATCTATTCTTTCAGAGGATTTCCTTAGGGAGATTCAAAATCTTGAATACAAGAATCTCGCTGTAGAGGTGCTGATAAAAATTCTTAACGACAGATTGAGAGTTAAAGTGAAAATCAATCCTTGGAGGTACAAAAGCCTATACGAGAGATTGAAGGAGTTGATAGAAAGACATAACACAAAACTGATAGAAGTTTCGGAGATGATCTTAAGGCTTGTTGAGATCGCCAGAGAGGTTAGAAAAGCCGAAGAGGAAGGTAAAAGACTAAATATGAGCGATGAAGAATATGCATTCTATTCACTTCTGTTATCTTACCCAAATCTTCCAATAGAAGACAAAAGAGAAATAGAAGAGATTGCACGAGAGGTTGCAAAGATTTTATCTGGAGTTAAGGTCTCTGAATGGAAAAGAAGACAATATATGAAAGCAAGGATAAAAGCAGAAGTCAAAAGAGTTCTCATGAAAAGGGGATTTAAGAATTACTCTATCATCAATAAGCTCTCTGAACTGATAGTTGAACATGCTGCGGCAATGACCTAAAAATATATTAATGGCTTGTTTATGATTATAGTTCAGCAGAAAGTATCAGCAATGGAGAAAATTTCTTCACTCTAACTTGTACCTCAAAATCCCGCCTACACCTCCCAGACTCAAAAACTGCGCTCCCTCCTGAGTTGAAGAGGATACGACAACAACCTCTGTACCCCAGTTTTCCGCAATCTTCTGGAAATAATCCTCAATCATTATTTCTTCAACCTGAAGCTGAAAGCTGCATTTGGGGCAGGTGGATGGTATCTCTTCCCCTTTCTTCAGGATTTTCTCCTCTTCATGCCCGCATGAAGGGCAGATGGCTTTTATGGCTATGTAAGGAGCATCCTCGCTGATTATCAGAGTTTCAACCGCTCCCATCTGCAGCGCGTTCATAGTTTCCTCCAGCCCATAAACCGCAAGTCCAGTATCTTTGGCAAGCTGGAGGAAGAACTTTCTCAGTATGCGTTTTTCCTTTGAAACTCTCGCATCCTTCAGCTCGTCTTCGGCCCTTTCCACGAGTTCCTCAAGGGCTTCCGTGCCCGAATAACCTGTGTCTTTGATCGCTATCACTTTCTCCTTCAGATCATGCGGAAGTATTTCGTTGACGAGCTTTTCCTTTATGGGGCCGGGCCCTCCTATCAGGATGCCCCTCAGATCCTCCTCACCTCTGAAAGCCGATGCTGCAATCTCTGCCACTTCCTTCAGAAAGGAAAGCAGGAGACCCTCCCTCACACGCTCAAACCTCTGGGCTGATTGTCCGCCGGCTTTCGTTTTGGGCGGCACAAGAGATTCAAGTTTTTTGTACACCTGTATGTGGCTCCCCCTCAAGAAGCCCACAGCCGCCTCGCTCTTATCCACGGTTATCAGGCCATAAACCTCCTTTTCCCTCACCATGTGCTGAAGGGGCTCGGTAACAAACTTCTGATCGCACCTGTAGACCCTGATCTTGAGGGGTTCGGGAGGCACGATTTCCCACAGCTTCAGGTCCGTCTCTCCTTCTCTCTCGGCCACATTGCCACAGAAGATAACCAGCCCGGTTTCAGGAGTCCTGGTGTAATACTTCAGGCGCTGCGCTATTTTTTCAAGTGCAGCTATGACGTTTTTCCTGGTGGTTTTGGACTTTATGTTTTCAGCGGTGCTGATCTCAGATGCTATCATGTTGGCAATTTCATTTATGTTATAGTCTGCCGGCACGTAAACGGAAACCAGCTGTGTGCCTCTGCCCCTGATTTTGCTCAGCTCGTCAAGCAGTTTCTTAAGCTCCTTCCTGCTCATCGGTTCTATTTCGCTAAATATTACCACCCCCAGAATCAGACCCTCATTTCTACGGGGTATTCTTCTCCTTCCACCTCCAGAATTGAGGAGGGTGAGCTAACATCGCCATACTTGATTTTTTTAACTTTCGCAGTCTCCATTATGCAGGGTTCAAATTCCTTGCACGCGGCTTTCAGTTCCTCGGGGAGTATGAGCTCTTTTATTTCCGCATTGAGAGGCATTCTGTTACGGTTCTTGAACTGCCTTATGGCTGAGAGAAGACTCACGACCACGTTGCCTTTCTGCTCAACCTCTCCGTTCTCCCACCATGGCTCTGGAGAAGGCCAGCTGGCTTCGTGAATACTCCTCTTACTCTCCACTTGCCTGGAATGGTAAGAGTAGATCTCCTCCGTGATGTAGGGCATGATGGGTGCAAGCATTTTCAGCACCGCAAGCAAGGAATGGTACAGGCAATACTGCGCGCTGCTTATTTCTTCTTCATTGTACGCGTTCCTGTTGTAAAGCCTCTGCTTGACCATCTCAAGATAATTGTCACAGAGGTCATACCAGAAGAACTGCTCCGTAAGCTTTCTCGCTTTAGCGTACTCGTATGCTTCGAAAAGCTCCGTGACTTCTTTTATAACTTTGCTCAGCCTTACGAGGATCCACGCATCCTCCGCTCTGACCACACTCGCTCTGCTACTTTCTGGCCTGTAATCCTCGAGATGCTTCAAAACAAAACGTGAGGCATTCCACAACTTGTTTATGAGCTGCATTGCCGTCTGCACATCTTTCTCCTGGAAGGGCAGATCATCCCCGAGCTTTGTACCGGAAGCCCAGTATCTGAGCGCATCAGCACAGTACTTGTCCATAACCTCGCGGGGGTCTATAACATTTCCTTTGGATTTACTCATCTTCCTGCCGTGAGGATCGAGAGCGTGTCCGTTTATCATTGTAGCCTTCCATGGTAGTTTGCCTGTGTGGAGGTAGCACTTAACCACGGTGTTGAAGAGCCAGAAGGAAATTATGTCGTGACCCTGCGGCCTCAGATCCATGGGATATATGGTGTTCATGAGCTCTCCTTTGTTATCACCTTCCCACCCTGCGTTTATGAGAGGTGTGAGTGACGATGTGGCCCACGTGTCCATAACGTCCTGCTCGGGAATAAACTCCGTGCTCCCGCACTTCGGGCAGGGTTCAAGGGGCTTATCCTTAAACGGATCAACGGGCAGCTGCTCCCTATTCGCAACTATTATCTCCCCGCACCTCTTGCAGTACCACACTGGGAACGGCACACCGAACTTGCGCTGCCTTGAGATGCACCAGTCCCATTTTAAACCTCTGACCCAGTTTTCATATCTTGTGCGCATGTGTTCGGGGTACCACTTCAGCTCCCTGCCGAGCTCAAGCCACTTTTCCCTGAGATCGAGGTATCTTATGAACCACTGTTTTGTCACACGGAACTCAATCGGAGTTCCGCACCTCTCGTGCACATTTACGACGTGTTCCACATCCTCTTCCTTGAGCACGCGACCCTCTTTCTTCAGATCCTCAACTATCCTTTCCCTCGCCTCTCTCACGGTTAAGCCAGCGTACTTACCCGCTTTCTCGTTCATTCTGCCCTGTTTGTCTATAACTATAATGATGTCCGTGTTAAAAGCCCTCGCCCACTCTATGTCGGCATAATCTCCGAAGGTACAGTGGTACACTACTCCGGTTCCGTACTCCATATCAACGTCTTCGTTTGCCATTATGGGCACTTCCCTGCCGAAGATGGGGAGCTTTGCTCTCTTTCCTATCAGGTGTCTGTATCTCTCATCTTCCGGGTGCACATATATTGCAACGCATGCCGGCATGAGTTCTGGGCGGGTGGTGGCAATTGTTATGCTCTCTCCTCCCTCAACATCGAACCTTATGTAGTACAGTTTTGCCTTCTCCTTTCTGTCCTCCATCTCCACCTGAGCTATAGCGGTCTCACATGACGGACACCAGATGGTTACGTCTTCCTTTCTGTAAGCCCTGCCCATTTCGTAGAGTTCTATAAAGCTCAGCTGGCTTATTTCAGTCACTTCCGGAGATATGGTTCTGTAGACAAGGTTCCAGTCAAAGGCCATCGCCATCCTTTTGAAAAGCTTCTCGAATTCCCTCTCCGCTTTTTCCGTAACTTCGAGAACAAGCTTAACGTAATCTTCCCTGCTCATGTCTCTTGGGAGCACACCCTTAATCTTCCTGACAAAGAGTTCTGTTGCAAGACCGTTGTCATCATATCCGAAGGGGTAGAAAAGATTGTAGCCTCTCATTTTTTTGTAGCGGGCAATGAAATCCGCCTGAGAGAAGCCAAAAGCATGACCCATGTGTATCGTGCCAGAAACGGTCGGTGGAGGTGTATCTATCGCAAAAATTTTATCCCTCTCCTTTATCTTCGGATCAAATCTGAATATCCCTTCCTTTTCCCAGTATTCCATCCACTTCTTCTCCGCTTCATGAGGGTCATATCTTTTTGGCATCTCAACCATGCAAACCCACCGCTCAGCCCGAGCCTGAGGAAGGTGAAAAATAAGACAACATCATAAGGTGTATTAAGGAAAAAATTTATTAATGATGATGCTGCAGAGGGGTGTCTTGATAAATTTTTACAAACTGCAGACACCCTAAGTCAATATTTTTCATTAATGCACTATGTAAGAAGGAAATGGATAAAACGGATTTGTGATGGGACTTCCTAAACCCACAGAAACCCATTTTTAGTCGTTATTTTCAACATCATCGACAATTTTCTTGTACAGCTTGCCTTCATGAATCACATACAAAGGTTTCATTTTTCTTATTTCAGACTCAAATGTCGCTTCATTATAACATTTTACTGGCCACCACATATCGTCAGACCACATTTGGGTTAAATAACCGTATCGCGGTAACTCGAATAAGAAATCCCCAATGTATAATAAATTACCCTTAATTTTTATTCCTTCGCTTTCATCCTCTTTTATTCCTTCGTACTCTTTCATAAACTCCTTTTCCATCCAATCAGACTCTTGCATAAATTTTTTAAATATTTCAGCTTTCTGCCAGCTTTCTGGAAGACACGGAATAATAACATATTCCATCCTTATAACGAGAACTTTATAACGAAAAATACTAATTCAAAGTAACAACTCGTCCACTTCACAAAACAGAAGAATGCTGTGTTCATTGGGATGCTCTCGGAGACAAGACCCTTAAATAAACTTTACCCGTTATCGATACAGCCCCTCCGGCGGCAGGGGGGTGTCGAGCTTATCTCAGAAGTCTGCTCTCCAAAAACCACACAAGATCTTCCCAATCCTTCATCTTTGTTTTTCTCTCTTCAGGACTCAGCTCAGGGTCGTGTTTTAAAGTTTCATCTATATGTTTCAGAAGATAGTTCTTACCTTCCAGAATGAAAAATAAAATCTTATCGGCATCCATATCTATTGCGTTGCGTTTGCATGCTTTTTCAATACTCTTACTAACTTCTTTGTAAATCTCCTGCATGTCCTGATATCCGCCCGGCTGACATGGGTAGATCCCGGAGTCTATAGGAATCGATTTCCCATCAAGATAAACGCATGTGGGGACATAGCCCAGCTCAGTTTCCTCTATTCTTATTCCGAACCATGGTGCAGAGTAATCGCCATACTTCCTGCACAGAATCTCAACCACAGGACCTTGACCTTCCTTTATTCTTTTCACACACCATATCTCCTCGTTATCGTGAAAAGTATATACACCCGCGGAATTGCGAACTATTCCACATTTTTTGGCAGAGCTGCTTTCTTCACTTCTGCTTCTGTGCTGAGCGTTATAACTGGAATAAGAATGATCACTTTTGTTTTTCTTATACTTCAACTCTTCTTCTTGTTTCTGTTTCTTAATTATATTTTCTTTAAGGCTCTTCTCTACCTTTTTCTTATATTTCATGATAACCCCCAAATAGTAGTGATAACTTACTGAATGCAATATTTTTTAAATAAAAAAATTTAAAAAATTTTTCACAGCTGCAAGCGCCGAAATAGTCAGATCAACTGCCAAGCTTCTTGATCATGTATACACCATCAAGCTCGTAACCCAGCTTCCGGTAATACTCCCTCGTGCCTACTGCCGAGATGACAGCAAGCCTTTCAAACCCGTTTTCACCTGCTATTTCTTCAGCCATGCGGAGCAGCATAGCCCCCACCCCTCTGTGCTGGAAGCTGAGACTGCTTCTCTTTCCCAGCGGGAGAGAAGAGCCGAAGACCTTCAGTTCTCTTACGATGGCTGTGCCTTCCTTCAGCTCATCTCTGAACGGTTTGTACGGGAAGCGCAGCCTGCAGAATCCGAGCAAAACATCAAGCTCAACATCCTCGTAACTTATGAAGAACTCCGTGCCTCCGGATGCCCCGTACTTTCTCACCACGACCTCCGGGTTTTCCGGCACAATTCCGTCTTTGTAGAACCGATGCCCCGCTTCCCTGCACCTTATGCACCTGCATCTTATTCCTTTCTCGCTCGCTTTTTTCCACGCAAGCTCCCTTAAATTACTGGCTTTCACACCATCCACTATCAGATTTGCGGGAATGTCCCTCTGAACGCGCATTATCCTGCACCACGGAGGAACAAACCTCTTAATCTCAGCTATGAGATCTGCAGCCTCCTCACTGCTGAGAGGCCTGAACTCCCCTCTCTTCCACATATCGTAAAGCTCTGTGCCTTCAACTACAAGCACGGGATAGATCTTGAGCATGTCCGGCATGAATTTTTCATCGCTGAACAGTCTCCTGAACATCCGGATATCTTCTTCGGGGCTTTGAAACAGACCGGGCATTATGTGGTAGCATACCTTCAGGCCAGCATCTTTGAGGAGCTGCGTCGCTTTTATCACTTCTCCCACACCATGACCCCTCCTTACAAACTTGAGCACACCCTCGTTCAGACTTTGCACTCCCAGCTCGACCCTTGTTGTGCCCATCTCGAGCATCAGGTCTATGTGCCTTTCCATGCAGTAATCCGGCCTTGTTTCTATGGTGAGAGCAACGCACCTGTGTTTTGCTCTCTCATTAATCCTGTGCGCTTCTTTAAGGCTGCTCGCTTCCGTTCCGTTAAGAGCGTCAAAACACCTCTTCACAAAGCTTACCTGCACATCTTCCGGCAGAGAAGGAAAAGTGCCCCCCATCAAGATCAGCTCGACTTTTTCAGCGGAATGCCCCGTGGCCTCTAGTTGCTTTAGCCTGTATTTGACCTGAGAGTAAGCATCATAATCCAGACGCTTGGCCCGCATGGTTGCAGGCTCATATCCGGTGTAGCTTTTCGGCGCGTCTCTGCCCTGAGGACAATAGATGCACTCACCCGGGCAGTTTGCTGGTGGAGTCATGACGGCCACAACAACAACACCGGAAGCGCTTCTGACAGGTCTTTTAAGCAGGATATGCAGGAATTTCTCCCTCTCCTCCGGACTCAAAGCCTGCAGGATCTCGGAGTTCCTTGGCAGCCTTTCAAGCCCGTACTTCCTGCTGAGCCTTTTTTTGAAGTCCTCAAGCTCCCTCTTACTCCTGATTTTACCGGATTTTACGAGCTGAACAAGTTCCCCAACGGCTTCCTTCATGCTGGCCATCATAACCTCTTTAATTTTGACTCAAATTTTAATTTGGGTGGGTATTAAAACATGAAGCACCTCGAATTCAAGGGAAAGTACAGGGAGGCTCTGTTATCGGGCAGAAAGAGAGCGACGGTGAGGGTGAGAACGAATCTGAAGAAGGGAGATACGGTACTTGTTCACTCCGGAGGGGAGATAATAGGAGAAGCAAGAATTCTGGAAGTTGTTAAGAAGAAGGTTAATGAGCTTGATGAGGAGGATGCAATGCTTGACGGCTTCAGCACCGTGGAGGAGTTAAGAAGTGAGCTCCTCCAGCACTACGGAACGCTTCCCGATGAAGTTTATGTAATAAAGTTCGAGCTCTTTCCCTTCAGAAAGACGGCAAGGCCTGAAGCGCTCTACTACGGTGAAAGAGATCTTAAAAGGATAGCCGAAGAGGCTCTTAAGAAACTCCAGCTTAATGAGGAGGAGAGGAAACTTCTGGAGCTGTACCTGCAGGCAGGGAGCATAAAGAGGGCTGCCGCCATGCTTGGGGGGAGCTTCCGCAGGAACAGAAGCAGAATAAGGGAAGCTCTGAGAAGGGCTTACAGAAAGCTCGTGGAGAGAGGAGAAGCGTAATAAAGCTTAAAAAACTTACTGCTGTAATTAAAGCATCGTAAATTTGATGTCGTGTGGTGATCCTCTTGGCAAGGATGTATGCGAGGAGACGGGGTAAATCCGGAAGCCACAGGCCACCCAGGAAGGGCAAGCCACCATGGATTGACTACAAGCCGGAGGAAGTGGTGGCTTTGGTTGAGAAGCTAAGGAAGCAGGGATACAGTGCTGCTCAGATAGGTCTCATCCTGCGTGACCAGTACGGAATAACCAGCGTGAAAGATGTTGTTGGAAAGAAGATGACCAAGATATTGGAGGAGAGAGGGCTCGCATCCGAGATTCCCGAAGATTTCCTTAATCTTTTGAGAAGAGCGGTGAACCTTCACAAGCATCTTGAGAAAAACAAGAAGGATACGAGGTCAAAACACGCTCTCATGCTTCTCGAGTCCAAAATAAGGAGACTTGCCGATTACTACGTAAGGAAGGGCAAGCTACCCGCCGGATGGAAGTACGATCCGGAGAAGGCCAAGATTCTGGTGCAGAGCTGAGGATTGAGACGCCCTTAATCTTCTGCGCCCGCGCCCTCCTTCTTTACCTTTGAATTTTGCAATTAGACTCAACCCTCTCCTATGCATTTTTCCACACGATTCTGTCGAGGAACACATTCACGATGTAAAGGACGAGCCCGATGATCATCAGGAGCGCTATGTCTTTGATGGATAGAGGAACGACGCCAAAATACCTGCCGAGATGTGTATAAACCACAGCGAACTGGAGAGTAATGGCAAAAAACAGCGCAATCACGAGCCATTTATTGGAGAGGAAGGTGAGATCGTCATGCTTCCTTATGACACCAATCCTCACGAACTCATAGAAAACAAAGGCCATGAAGAGCATGGTCTGAGCATATACTATGCTTTTCGACAGTCCGAGGAAAAATACCGATACAAGCGCAAATGTAAGCATCAAACCTGTGACCGCTATGCTTGCCATTACCGGTTTCGTTATCACGCCCTCTCCCTTCTTTTTGGGCCTCCTTTTCATTATGTCAGCCGGAGCGGGATCCGCACCGAGAGCCAGAGCGGGAAAGCCATCGGTCAGCAGATTTATCCAGAGCAGCTGCACGGGCGTGAGAGCGAGAAATCCTGTTAGGGAAAGGGTAAAGACGGTCAGCACTTCTGCAAGGTTTGCGGAGAGGAGGTAGTTCACGAATTTCCTTATGTTGAGAAAAATCGTCCTGCCCTCCCTTATGGCATTCACTATTGTGGCAAAGTTATCATCCAGAAGAACAAGATCCGAAGCGGCTCTGCTGACCTCGGTGCCTCTGATACCCATCGCTATGCCAACGTCGGCACTCTTCAGAGCGGGGGCATCGTTAACTCCGTCTCCCGTCATGGCAACTATGTTCCCATCCTCCTGTAGAGCCTTGAGTATCATGACCTTATGGTGGGGTGATGCTCTCGCAAAAATGTTGCAACTCCTTACTGCTTTCCTGAACTCATCCTCGCTCATGCTGTCGAGCTTCCAGCACTCTATCGCATCTCCTTTTATTCCCACTTCCCCGGCTATGGCTCTGGCGGTCAGGATATTGTCTCCCGTTATCATCATCACTCTGATGCCTGCTCTTTTGGCTATTCTAACCGCTTCCGGCACCTCTTTGCGTGGCGGGTCTATCATTCCCACAAGCCCGAGGAAAATCAGATCTTTCTCATCATTCTCGCTTACCTTCACCGTGTTGGGTTCCATTTCCTTATAAGCCATCGCGAGAACCCTCAGACCTCCGGAGGCCATCTCATCATTCTTCTTAAGTATGGTTTCTCTTTCCTTTCCGTTCATATTGAAAACGCGGTTATCCTTCATCAGCTTTGAGCATCTCCCAACAACAACTTCGGGAGCTCCCTTAACAAACAGCAAGACTTTATCGCCTACTCTGTTTAGGGTGGACATCGTCTTTCTTTCGGAGGAAAAAGGAACCTCGTCCAGCCTCGGGTAGTCAAAGGAAATGCCCGCCTTTATTGCAAGGATCTTGAGAGCTATTTCCGTTGCGTCTCCCCTTGTCTCCACACCGCCGTCATCCCTTACCCTCACATCAGAATCGTTGCAGAGCGCTCCACACAGTATGCACATTTTCAGCGATTTGAAGGACTTCACGCTTATCTTAGCGCCGTCTTTCAATATCTCGCCTTTTGTCTCGTGGCCCACTCCCATGACTTCAAACGTTTCAAATCCCGCAAAGATCGTGCGTGCGGTCATCCTGTTTTCTGTTAGCGTGCCCGTTTTATCCGTACAGATCACATTGACAGAGCCCAGAGACTCCACAACAGAAAGTCTTCTTGCAAGAGCATTCTGCTTAACCATCCTGCTCGTGCCGAGAGCAAGTGCTATGGTGACCACAGCCGGCAGACCTTCTGGAACTGCTGCTACCGCAAGAGCAATTGCGACCATCAGCGCTTCCAGAACGCTGAGGTGTTCGAATATCATCTGCATGGCAAATACAATTGCTATAAGTACGAGAATAATAGTTGATATTTTCTTGCCGAGGGAGGTGAGTTCAGCTTCAAACGGGGTGGGTGGTTTCTCGGCCTCAGCAACCTCTTTTGCAATCTTGCCAAACTCCGTGCTCATCCCTGTAGCGACCACAACAGCTCTTGCTTTTCCTCTCTCCACAAACGTGTTGGCAAAGACCATGTTCCTTCTTTCGGCAAGGGGTGTGTTTTCTTCAATCTTTTCAGCGGTCTTCTCCACACCAACGCTCTCCCCCGTAAGTACGGACTCGTTAACGATCAGGTTTTTGCACTCGATTATCCTCGCGTCAGCAGGCACCTTGTCTCCTTCCTCAAGCAGAATTATGTCCCCGACCACGACGTCATCTGCATTAATCTCAACAACCCTGCCGCCTCTTATCACCTTTGCTTTTGTGGTCATCATCTTGCGAAGGGCTTCCATGCTCCTCTCTGCCTTATAATCCTGTACGAAACCGAAAATTCCGTTGGCGATAACGATCGAGAGAATGAGAACGACCTCTGCCCTGTTTTCGCTACCTCCGGCAATATAGGAAATGATGGCAGCTCCCAGCAGCAGCAAAACGAGGGGGCTCGTGAACTGCTCCAGCAGGATCCTGACGGGATTTATTTTGTTCCTCACCTCCACAACATTTTTCCCGTACTTTTCGAGACGCTTTCTGGCTTCCCTCTCACTGAGACCTCTCTTTTCATCGGTTTCAAGCTCTTTGACAACATCCTTCCATTCCATTGCATGCCAGTCATTCATGGAGGAAATTCCTTCGTTGTACCATATAAAGCTTTATGTAACAAGCACGGGGGTGAAAAATTGCATCAAACTGAAGCACGATGCTTGGTATTTTTGATGGACAGCGTGCTCAAGCCTTCCTTGCATCCTTTCTTACATATCTTCCCCGTTTTCTTACGCTCTCAAGCCTTTTTTTCACCATTTCTTCTTTTTTATTCTCCAGACCAGAAAAATAAGCGGAAAGGAAATTATTCATGAACACTTCCCCTTCTTCCGGATGCGTTGCCAGTGTTGTTTCTTCCAGCACGTACACATCTGTAGCCATATCTTCGGCACTCGTTGAAAAGAATCCCAGCCCGAAATCGATGAGCGCAAGCTTACCATCTTCCCTTCTCACCATGACGTTGCTTGTTGTGAGGTCTCCGTGTATTATGCCCGCATTGTGTAATCTGGCCACCATCCCGCCAAGTTCCCCGCCGAATCTAACGGCATTTTCCTTTTTCAACACATCCCGAAGTTTTTCACCCTCAACGAACTCCATCTCGAAAAAGTACTTGCCCTCTTTCAGCACCGGGGGAACAGCGACTCCAGCTTCCCTCGCTTTTCTGAGGAGCCTGATTTCGTGCCTGTTCCTGCTGCTCCTGAGCATTATGTCAAGTTTTCTCGCCCTGTACCTTTTGGGTTCCCTTTTCTTTACCAGCACCTTCCTTCCGGTTTTTCTGTTCTCCCTCAGGTAAAGGCGGGCTTCCGCACCGACCGCAAGCAACCTCACGGGCATACGGAACCATTTTTTCTTGAAAAATTATAAATGGTACGCAGCTTCACCGCACCGAATGGAATTCAACCACCCTTTGGCATGTGAAATAAGGAAGAAGGAGAAGAGAAGGAGAGCTCTCTTTGCTCTCCCGGACGGTGCTCGTGTCTCTGCATACAACAGGGTATGAAGTTGTTTATATATTTTTATATCCGCGAGAATATACGATCCGAAACACAAATTCTGTGTTGTGCGCATCTTCGCGTGACAATAATGCCAATGCCGGTTTCAGAACACGCTTAGCTTCTGTGCAGGGTTGTGCTCAGAAGCATCAAGGATCCCACTGTTTTTTCCTTTCAGGATAGATGTTTTTCCGTTTTGTTTCAAAATTTCAATTTTTCGTTCGATTCCGAAACAAAATGATATTTATTGTATTTCCGAAATAGAGCTTGCGGGGCGGGTTCTCAGCTTTAATTAAAATTTCGTAATCTGTGGACAGTTGTTCCTGAAAGTGCGTTATACTTCGAAGGCAATTTTTCGGCAAGTACGTAACTCCTGCATATGCCATCGCAAACATCTTCTTTATTTTCCGTGATTATCCAAACCTCTTCCACTCTCGAGTCTTTACAACAACATCACAAGCGATACACTCGCTTTCGGGTATGTACCACAATCCACGACCCTCTCGACCCCCTACAATCCCTGAGGTTATTTTGGCTTTGATTTTTAAACTTCACACACATACGCCATTTTTATGATCCTCACCCTTCTGAGCTTCATGGATGTTCTCGGAGGACTGGTGCTCTTGCTAAAATTACCCATCACTCCCGTAAAGCTGTTTTTTGCTCTGTTTATCGGTACGAAGTCATTTTTATCCCTCCTTTCCGGGATTTCCCATGGTCATTTCGAGCCGCTTGCGGTTTTGCTCGGTTTGATAGATTTGATAGCGGCGATAGCATTTTTTGTCTCAATTTTTGTCCCGGAGAGTTCCTTTGTGTGGACCGGGGGAGTTCTTTTCCTGTTGAAGGGGCTTTACTGCTTCAGCCTGTCATGGGGATGGTGAAGAAAAAAGCATTGACAAAGGGATGTGTTCTGCACGAACAAAAAGAAAGAAATGAAGAAAAAATGAAAGAGAACTGATCAGATGCTCAGCCCTTTACCGCGAGTTTTATATCTTCAACTCTAACGGTCTTTCTCTTAGCATGTGCTGCCAGGGTTATTGCCTCCTTTGCGATGTCCATTGCTATGTCCTCCAGCACCTCAGCCAAGTACTCTGCAGCCCTTTTGGAGACCCTCTCTGCTCCAGCTTTTTTCAGAATCCTCTCCATGGCCGCAATTGAAAGTTCTCCCATACTCTATTTCACCTCCGGAACATATTTTGTCGGCTTATTTCTGAAAACCTGCCCTTTTGGTCACGAAAAACTCCCAACTGTTATTAGTTTTTTAAGGGAAAAATTTAAAAAATATTAATGAGTTTGTGAGGATTCAATCAAAGATACTCAACTTTTGAAATTATTTTAAATTTTTAATGAGCACCTTTATCTTGAGGAGGATAATACATGACCAGTTTCGAAAATCCGGTCGGGGTGGCGGAGGAATACGTCCTGTGCATCACGACCACCGACAGTGAGGAGGTCGCACTAAGGATTAAAGACTCCTTGTTGGAAAAAAGACTTGCTGCATGCGTTTCCATTCTGCCTTTATGCACCAGTTACTTCTGGTGGGAAGGAGAAGTGGAAAAAGCAAGGGAATTCTTGATGATCATCAAGAGCAGGGCGGAAAAAGTTGACGAGATAAGGCGGGAGGTCCTCTCACTTCACACCTATGAAACCCCCGAGTTCATAGTTCTGCCTGTTATAGGAGGTAGCGTGAAATACTTGGAATGGATAGACTCGGTGGTGAGCGGGGAGGAGAACGAATAGCAAGAACCTCTGAAGGGTTTTTGTGTGAAAGCTATGCTCATCAAGATACTGCGAAAAATTGCCGGTATAAGGGAAAAAAATAAGGAGAAGAGAATGGAGGACACGGGGAAGGCAATAGAGACTCACCGCCGTTCCGGAGCCCTCCCCGAGCATGCTGAAGAGATTCGTACGGAAAACCACACGGGCGATCACCGACCGGATAAAAATGACGAAAAGGAAGGCGTGTACGCAGAACTCACCCATAAATTGAGAAGGGAGAAGAGACGCCCGATAACCTCCATTAGCCTCCCAAAGCTCGGGAGGAACTCGATCAGAAACGCAAATCCGATAATAATAATGATGCTGATCTTTTTAATGGTTATTTTCCCGCAGGGGAAGGCGGCGCTGTTCATAATAACTCTCACCGGCATCGCGGCCCTCTCAAAACTCATACAGGAGCCCATACCCGTGGTGGTCGGGCTTGATCTCTGCCTATTTCTCACAACCGTGGTCAGTTATGCCGTAAATCCTGTCGTGGGATTCGTTGCCGGTGCGATAGCCTCCGTTATAGGTTCTTATTTGAGGCACACCGAAGCAGTGGAGAACATAGTGGTGCCTGTGCTTGGCTATCTCTGGTGTGCTGTGATAACTGGTATTCTCAAGGGAAGCACGGCGCTGTGGGATATCGGTGTGGTGGTGACCCTCTTTTACACGCTTCACAATATCATCATTTTCGGGTTCATGAGGGGGTTGAGCATACATTCCCTGACCTTTGCTTCCACATCAATACCTTTCAACCTGTTTCTCTTTTCGCACTTCGGAGAAAAAGTCGCGGCACTTTTGATTGGATGATGAAACTTTATCGTGGATATTTTAAAGCTGCAGGACCTCCAGCTTTTCCTTCCCGCACTCGCGGTTTAGCAGGGTTGTTATCTCTACTCTAAGCTGCCTTGGAAGGAGACTCGCGATTCTGCTTCGTGGCGAGATGCAGAACACAGCGGCGTAGTTCCCAGTTTTGATCAACCTTGCGGCCCTGAGCAAAGGAACGGCAGAGGAATCTTCGGTAATTTCCACCTTTATTCCGTAAATCCAGCCGAGCCATCTGGCAATTTTTTCCATCTTGAATTCTAAGAATCCCGGGCAGTCCTCAAGCTCATCCCTTATCATCAGTATCCTCAGCTTCCAATCATTCCTCTTGCATCTGAGAGCCGCACCTTCCAGCTTCAGGCGCGCGGTTTTGAGATCGAGCTGTCTCTTGAGGATGATGACGAAGAGCGCAACGCGTTCCCTCTCTACACTCTCATCAGCAGCACTTGTGTTATGAACGGGCATTTCGTTCATTTTTCGCCACACCTTTTGAAGTTATCAATAGTCAGTGAAAAGAATAGAGTCCCTAACCCGTATATATACTTTGTGGTTTGCCGATATCTTAATAGTTCGGCACTTCGGGCATAGATTCACCGATAGTCGGTTATAAGAAGTCGCGCAGACCCGGGATTTTTCCGTTGATCCAAAGCCGGATGTGCTTGCCGGATATGATGTTTTCCGTTTTACAGGGCGCTCTGTGCCACACATTTATATTTTTCGTTTTTACACTTCTTCATCATGCAAAACGTTTCTCAGCAAAAAAGCCCACAGGTGGCATATAAGAATCTCTGTCCGGTGTGTGGAGGCACCATTACAACCGGGGAGCTCGCTCTGGGTATCTGTGCAAAGAAAAACGTCAGGCTCGTTGAAGCTATACGGATAAAGGGATATGGGGAGTTTGAGAGGTATTTTGCCGAGAGAACGGGCAAGAAGCCAAAAGCAATTCAGCGCTACTGGGCAAAGAAGCTCTTTGCGGGAATGAGCTTTGCCGCCGTTGCCCCCACAGGCATCGGAAAAACGCTTTTTGGACTGAGTTATGCTTCCTATCTTGCGGAGGTGGAGAAAAAGAAGGCTTACATCGTTGTGCCCACAACACTCCTTCTAAGACAGAGCCACGAGAAGCTGAAGGAGATAACGAAAGGTAACGCAAGGGTGCTTGCGTACCTGCCGGATATGAAGAAAGCCGAAAAGGAGGAGTTCATGGAAAAGCTGAAGAACGGTGAGTTCGACATACTGCTCACAAGTGCCGCATTTCTGCCCAAACACTTTGAGAACATGAAACATTTACGTTTTGACTTCATCTTCGTGGACGATGTTGATGCGGTGCTTAAAGCCTCAAGAAATGTGGAAAGGCTTCTCGTTCTTCTCGGTTTTGATGAGCGGGAAATACGGAAGGGAGAACCAAACCCGAAAAAGAGACACGGACAGATAGTTGTTTCCACCGCAACAGCCAAACCCGGAAAAAAGGCAATGCTGTTCATGAGGCTTCTCAACTTTTCGGTGGGGGTGAGCAGACAGACAATAAGGAATGTTGAGGACTATGCCATAGCCGTGAAGAGCGAGGAGGCAAGGAAGGAGGCGGTGCTTGAGATAATAGAGAGGATGGGATACGGGGGGCTTGTGTTCACGAAGACCGAAGATGAGGCGAGAGATGTTGAGAGCTTTCTCAGCGAGAACGGAGTCAGATGTGCTGTTATAACCTCCGAGGTGAGCAAAAAGGATGCCGAAGCGAGGCTGAACAGCTTCCTCAACCAGGAACTGGATGTGCTGGTGGGTGTTGCATCACCATACGGTCTGCTCGTCAGGGGGCTTGACTACCCTTACCATGTGAGGTATGCCCTCTTTTTCAGAGCGCCGCAGTTCAGAGTGGGTATAAAAGAAATTGAGGAAGCCACGCCCCGTTTCATCCTCATGCTGGCTTCCATTTTCAGGCAGGACGAAAGGCTCAGCGAGCTCATCCCGTACATTCTCCGCGATGAGAAAAAGATGGAGGAAGCGAGGAACATTCTGAAGGAGATTTTCGAAAAGCGCGAATTCTCCAAGTGCTCCGAGGATGTGGTCGTTAGGGAAGACCACATAATCATTCCCGATGTCTCCACCTACATTCAGGCGAGCGGAAGAACCTCAAGGCTCTACGCGGGAGGAATAACAAAGGGGTTGAGCGTAATTTTTGATGAGGAAGATATCATCAATGCGTTCAGGACGAGAGCATCTTATTATGATGTTGAGCTGGAAGTGTTGGGATCGCTTGACGAGCTCGAGCTTGAAAGGATAAGGAGGGAGGTGGAGGAGAGCAGAGCCCGTTACAGGAAGATGGTCGAGCACGCTGAGACGGATGTCATAGTGCCCGCTCTTTTCGTTGTTGAGAGCCCGACGAAGGCAAAGCAGATAGCAAGGTTTTTCGGAAAGCCGGCAACCATTCTCAGGAACAACCATCCATTCTATGAAGTCACCACCGGCAACTTCGTGCTGATAGTTACAGCCTCACTCGGACACGTTGTGGATTTGGTTGAGAACGATTACTATCACGGGGTTATGGTCAAAGAGGACGGCACCTTCGTTCCGGTTTACGGCTCAATAAAGAAGTGCAGGGACGATATGGTGCAGTGGATAGAGGGTGATGCATGCCCGAGGTGCGGTAAGAAAGCTGATGATGACTCGAAAGCCAGGATATTCAATATAGCAGAGATGGCAGGGATGGCAGGCATGGTGATAATCGCCACAGACCCCGATACCGAGGGGGAAAAGATAGCGTGGGACGTTGCCAACTTCGGAGGGATAGGGGCAAAGGTTAAGAGAGCCGAATTTCATGAGGTGACAAGAAACGCGGTGCTTAAAGCTCTGCAGGAGCTGAGGGATATTGATCTCAACAGGGTCAAAGCCCAGATAGTGAGGAGGGTGGAGGACAGGTGGATAGGCTTTGAGTTATCGTCCATCCTGCAAAATAAATTCAAGGACAGGAATCTCTCCGCGGGTAGAGCCCAGACCCCGGTGCTTAGATGGATAATTGAGAGGTACGAAGAGCACAGGCAGAAGATCAGGCATTATCTGCTCCGAGTCGGAGAGCTCACGATCCAGCTGGGGAGTGAGGATGATCTGAAGATTAGCCTTAAGGACAAGTCCAAGGAGTGCAGGGCCGAGATAACGGAGATTGAGAGAGTGAGGGAGGAAAGAAACCCTCTACCTCCCTACTCAACCGATACCGTGCTGAGAGATATAAACCGCTTTTTGAAGATAGGGACAAGAGAGGCCATGCAGATCCTCCAGCAGCTCTTCGAAAACGGTCTCATAACCTATCACAGAACGGACAGCACGAGGGTCTCGGATAAAGGTCTGCAGGTGGCAAAGCTTTACTTGAAGGAGGACTTCACTCCGAGAACTTGGGACATAAGCAAGGAGGGGGAGGGAGCGCATGAGTGTATAAGACCCACCCGACCCGTTGATGCGCAGACGCTCCGCGATTTGATCTATCAGGGGGTGATTCAGACCACGGAGCCGATAACCTGGAGGCACCTGAGAGTTTACGACCTCATTTTCAGGAGGTTCATGGCAAGTCAGGCTCCCCCGTTCGGGGTGGAAAGGGTGAAGTACCTGATCAGGGTAGATGATCCCCCGCTTGCCGTGGAGGTCGAAAGGGTTGTGAGCGCCGAGGGCAGGGCTTTTGATCTTTACCCCTACGCGGTGCAGATAGAAAAGGAGCTTCCCGCCGGGGTGCATCATGCCGTGCTTACCTATGTCAGGAGAAGCAGGGTTCCGCTCTACACACAGGCAGATATAGTCGGGCTGATGAAGGAGAGGAGAATAGGAAGACCCTCAACATATTCAACGATAATAAACAAACTCTTTATCAGGAGGTATGTTTTTGAGAAAAAATCCCGGCTGATTCCCACAAAGAGAGGTATTATTGTTGAGAGGTTTTTGCGGGAGAACTTCGAGGAGTTTGTGTCCGAGGAGAGGACGCGGATGGTGGAGAGGGCGATGGATGAGATCGAGGAGGGCAGGAAAGACTACATGGAGGCGCTGCGTGAATTTTACGAGGAGATAAGGAACGTTTCCACAAGGAGCGGTGTGGCTGGAACATAATGTTTTACTGGTTCCTTTTGTCTGATTTACTCTGACCCCCCAGCGGCTTTATTCTCTGGGTCGATAAGTTTCGAACCCTCTCCTGAAATACTCAAGCTCCGCTTTACCCGCGGGGTGCTCTTCCTGGAAATACTTAATGGCTTCCGCCCTGCTGCCCAGCTCTTTAAGCTTCTGCTCAAATTCATCTCTCGGTACCAGTATCTGCGTTTCGGGGTGGTTTCCGGGAATGTAAACAAAATTTCTCTCGTGGTGCATGGACTCCCCTTTAGGGACGAAAAATTTAAGTAAATATCAGGCTGGCATTTGTCGAAATCACAGAAAGTGATTTAAAGTTTTGACGTATGGAGAAATCCCATGCCCAGCGGTAGAAGAGAAGGCGGGGACACGCTGGTTAAAGCGCTCCTCGTTCTGGTCGTGATTGCGCTGATATTCCAGAGCGGGATGTTCTTCTACATGCTGAGAGCATCCACGATGGAGATCTCAGTGAACAAATCCACGGGCACGATAACCATAGGACACCACCGTACCGCAGTGTCGGCTGTTAGGCAACAGCACGAAATCGTGCTCAACGGCACCCGCAGGGTGGAGATGCTGATTCCAGCAGTTGATAGCAACGGGAACGGTGTGATGGCGAAGCTCATAGTCGAGGCACGTCCGGGAAGCGGTAGAAGCCTTGTTGACATAGACAACATCCTCTTCTGGACGGACACGCAGAACAGCGTGAGGATGGCGAGGAGGGTTGCGGAAAGGTACCTCAACAGAAGCCTTGATAATGTTGACCTGATCTACACCATTGAGGCCAACGCCACCGTGATCGAGGGGACATCCGCCGGAGCTGCACTGACCATAGCAACCATAGCGGTGCTTGAGAACAAGACGCTCAGGAAGGATGTCACAATTACCGGCACTATAAACTCCGATGGTACGATCGGGCCTGTGGGAGCGGTGCTTGAAAAAGGCGAGGCAGCGGCGAAACACGGAATAAAGATATTCCTCGTTCCGCTTGGACAGTCAGTTCTGGTACAGTACAAGCCGAGACGGGACTGCGAGAAGTTCGGCTTTGTTACCTACTGCGAAACAGAGTACGTGCCGGAGAAAATAGACCTCCAGAAGAAGCTCGGAATCAAAGTGGTGGAAGTGGGCAACATAGCGCAAGCGCTGAAATACTTCATAGCGGGATGATGTATTTTCGTTCTTTCCTTTTTCCTTCTTTGTGTTTCTTTGCGTTCCGGCCAACCCCATAAATCTTTTCGGCAATGGTCGAATTCCGATTACGGAGTGGTGAAAAAATATTTTAAATTTTTTGTATAACTCCTTATTGGTGGTATATTATGTTGGGGGATGATATATACAGGGGCATTAAAAACAGAATGACAC
>JALVWC010000030.1 GCA_027038505.1 Nanobdellati archaeon | reverse complement strand
GTCTATCTCTTTTGTAACCCTTCCCATTTCCCGAATACCTTTCTTTTTCAATATCTTTGATAGTTTTAACAAAATCTTTACTTCCTTTTCCAGATCCTTTCTGAGTTTTTCAAAATCTTCTATTTCCTTTTCCATTTCTCTTATAACAACGGCTTTTTTGTCTATGATTTCCTCTATACTTTTCTCCTCTCTTTCAAGCTCTTTTTCCTCTTTCAACACTCTTTCAAGCTCTTTTTTTAGTTCCTCCTCCTGTTTTTTTAAATCATCAAGCTCTCTCTCTACTGTTCTTGACTTTTCAAGCTCTTTATTAAGAATTTTCTCGTATTTTTCCATGATCTTTTTAAACTCTTTTATTCTTCTCTCTCTGGCTTTTAGTTCATCCCTAACGCTTTTTGCAATTCTGCTGATATTTTCATCTATCTCGTGTACTTTCTGTTCTCCCACTTCTTCAATCCTCTCGGAAAGATAAAGGTGACATCTTCCTCTCGCATCATAATCAAGGATCATAAATTTTTCCTTTGCAAAAACCTTTGCCCAGATCTCCACGGTCTTTTCTGGTACATTGAGCATCGAGGCAGCTTCCTCGACCGTAATTCCTGGATTTTCTTTCACCAACTTAATTAACTTATCCGCTTCCGTTTCGAGAAGCATTGTCTTGAGTTCCATACGCACACCTCAAACCTTTATATGAAGGCTCATGTTTATTAATATTTTATGGGTACTTTTCGATATAAAAAACCCGAGGCCGAAGCGATGTCCCAGAAAAAATCACAAGCAGCAATAGAATATTTAATGGTAATAAGTGTTGCGCTTGCTCTCCTTTCTCCAATTGTGGTTATTGCACAACGTACTCTTTATGATCTCAATACCTCGGCTAACTTGCTTCAGGCCCACGAAGCGCTGCTCAAAATAAAAGAAGGATGTGATGTCGTGTATTCTCAAGGCCCGCCATCGAGACTCACATTCTATGTTGCTTTGCCAACAAGAATGGAAAACATGTACTCCGAAGGCAAAGGTCTCGTAATATCTGTGAAGTACAAAAACACAACCATAGATGTTATTCAGATTTTCGACTATGATATATGGCTTGGAGGCCATCCGAAGAAAGGCCTCAATAAGGTCGTGGTAACCGCGTACTCTGGTTATGTGAACATAACTTTCGGGTGAGCGGGAAATGTGGAAAGCACAGGTGTCCGTGGAGTTTCTCTCGGTTATTATGTTTTTGACTATGGCGATGTCCGTTTTTTACGTCGCGTTTCAGGGTAAGAGCGTGCAGTATTTAAACGAAAAAGCGAGGGACGAGGCGGATTTCCTTACAGAGTACGTGGCGACGGCACTGAATGCGGCACTCCTTGCGGGTGATGGGTTTGAGAAAAATATAACTTTACCTCAAAGCATAGCGGGCATGAAATACAACATAACGGTCAAAGGGGGCATGGTTATGGTAAGCTACGATGATAATTATCAATTCTCACCAACAATGGTCAATGAGACACACGGTAACTTTTATCCAGGAAAGGTAAACATTATTAGGAATATCGGAGGTCGAATATATGTCGTTGTGCCATGAAGATCTTAACGGCACGGGGAAATCAAAGCGGAAGAAAGGGCAGGTGTTGCTGGAGGACTTCATAATGAGCCTTGTTATTTTCGGAGTCATATTTAGCGCGACATTCTTTGCATATTATTCCGTACAGCAAAGCAGAGCATGGAAAATCGAGACCACATATTTATGGGAACGTGCGATGAATACTCTGGATTATCTTATAACCAGTCCCGGTATCCCGGAGAACTGGAACGCAACAAACGTCAGAAAAATTGGACTCGCCGTCTCCGACCATGTTGTTAGCGCGGATAAATTTCTCGAGATGAAAAAAATGAATTACACCACCCTCCAGAGCATAATGGGTGTGGGTGTGTATAATTTTTTCCTTGTAGCGGAGAGTACAAACGGTACCGTTATAACGGTAAACTCCACGCCTCTGGATGTGGGTTTGAGGCCCACAGAATCCTACGAATTTTTGCTGCGTGCAGACAGATATGTGTACTGCCAGATTGAAAAAACGGGTGAAAGAGAAATCTGCAGGATAGAGTTCATTTTATGGAGGTGATTCAAGATTAATATAAAAAATTTTAAAAAAATCTCGGGTTATGTGGTGAAAATGCGATCGAAAAAATTTACGGATGCTTTAAAGAAGGTCGGAATGAAGGGTTTCTTCCTCACTTTTGACGTATTCATAGCCGCAATAATTCTTATGGTCGCGGTTAGCATAATGATCAGGAGTATGAATGAAAACACGATTACCTATTATTATTCTTATAAAGAACTCAGTTATGTTAGTGACGATATTATGACCCTTTTATCCATGATGAAGTTGTCCGAGCTAAACTCTTCTTACATCTCATATCTCCTTCAAAACACGAATCTTACGGAGCAAGATCTCAACAAAAGCGTTCTCGAAGGCGCAGTGCTGCTATGGGCCTACGGTCAGCAAAACATAGCGGCGGATATGCTGGAAAGAGTGATCAACAATATCCTTAATTCGACAACCTATGGGTATGAAATAAAGATTGTTGATTCGAGCGGTAGGCAACACATCATACTCAGCAATGGCGCTCCCCCGAAGTATAATTCGCTCGTGGCAACATCCTCACGTCTTGTCTCGGGGTACAAGGAGAACGCGCTACCTCGCGGTTATGTGGCGAGAGCAATGGTCAGGTTTGCGACCTCTAACGAGACACTCGTGATTCCGATAGAAATCGAGGGGAGTGCGCACGGAAGCGGGAACAAATTAATTGTTATAAAGAAGTTCAAACTGGATTTCAACACGAGCGCTATTCTGAACGCTACTCTCACGCTTTCCATACACTCGGGGACATCCAATATAAGCGCAAATGATTTCAAAGTGGATGGTGTGGATCTCCCGCTAAACACCAGCAATTATTTCTGCGTGGAGGAGCCCTATTACGGGACTTACGCCTGTTACATAACTTTTGATGTTACGAACATTCTGAGAAACAACAACAGCGAGTGGCACACGATAGAGATACAGCTTGTCGATCAGAGTTATAACGCTCACTTTCATCCTGGGAGCTATCTTACCATAACCTACAATAAGACTCTCGCGGAACACAGCCTGTCCACAACGGTTGCAAAAAAAATATATTTTGATTATCTGTACTCTGAGGGTAGCCCCACAAACCCCGGTGGTGTTTGGGCAGTTATGCCAATAATAATTCCGAAGGGCGCTAAAGTGAACAACGTCACGGTACATTTGAGGGTCAACGGAGTTGCGGATACTTTTTCCTGGATCAGGTGGTTCTATGGGCTGGATCCGGATACGGATGTGTGGATCTATTTTAACAACGAGTTGATTTATACCGCAGATAATCCGAGCAGCAATTTTGACCTCTATCTTGATCTTACCAATTACGTGAGAAACAGCGGAAACGTGACTAACGTCCTTTATGTTAGCTTCGACTGCTACCCATCCTACGATCTTTTCTGGGCACCGAATGATATCGAGCTTTACTCCGATCCGGAGAATGATCCCAACGGGTCTTCTTATATCTTTGTTAATTATACAATCGAGAATTTTTCAAAGTACCGTTACGGTTACATGCCGGTGCTTGTGGGAAAGGAGTTCGGAGGAGCTATTGAAAACCCAAAAACAAAAGATTTTTATTTTTATGGGCATGAAGTGGCTGAAGCCTATCTCTACATGGCGCAGCTTTTCAGCACCACACCATCAGTTTATGTGAAACCGTACGGACAGATAGCAAGGGAAGTGTATGCCCCTTCGCTGGCAAGAGTAGTCCCCTCCAGCATTTACATCGATCCTTCCTATTTCGATTTCAACGTTAACAACACCATAACGCTTGAAGATGTGCTGGGCGATGGCGTGAACAGAAGCTTTCTGCCGAGAACAACGCTCAACTATCTCATAATGCTCCCGTCAATGGTCCCGTATGGTAAGGTATTCGATACCCCCGAAGAAGCAATCGAAGATGCAAAAAATAGGCTTGAAAAGCTCCTTGCGGGTTACGCCAACATTATAAACATCACAGCATATCCTAAGTCAACGTTACCCATCGGAAATATACCTTTCATGTACGGTCCGGTGCTCGTTACGATGGAGGTGTGGAGGGTGTAAGGCTAATGATGCAGGATATGTTGAACAACAGAAAAGGGTTTGTGTATACTGTTTTTACAATAGCAATCATAACGATTTTTCTCGCCATGATATTGGTTCGCACAACCACCGTCTCGAGAGAAAAGATTATAAAAGAGGAGCTGAGAACATCTCAGCTTCTTCATATTATTTCGGATGTTTTTGATGATATGAAAAGGGCAATGACGATCTCCGCAACTCGCTCTTTAATAGCAACGATAAACTGGGAGATCTCCACGGGCAACTTTACATCCAATTTCACATCAACCATGCAGGAACTTCTCTTCAACGGAACCATCGGTGGTGAGCCGCAACCATTTGCGGAGAATTCAACCCTGCCGTACTGGAGCGGAAAAATCGAAAATATTCTCAAGCAGCAGAGAATAGGAGCTTCACTTGTATACCATAACATAACGGTCGACCTTACCGGCTACTTCAAAATTAGAGTCACCACGAATGTTTCGGTAGTCTTGGTGGATAGGATAGAAGATGCCATGCTTAAAAGGAACGAAACCATGAGCACCGTGATAAGTGCAGAGGGTATAGAAGACCCGTTTGTAACAATTGGCAGCCTTGGGTTCATCACCAACAATTTCAGATTATGCCCGTGGATCAAGGGCAATGAAAGCAGCGGAAGCGTGTTTTATGGAAAGGCTTTGGTAGATTATACGACCACCAATTTTTCATTTGTTCCTCCTGGCTCGGAACTTGTGCTTGTGACGGATACTCTCGTAGGGAAGACTAACTATGGGAACTTTGCGGGGATAATAATCCAGAGAGATGAAAACCTTTCATCTGTTGCTTATGTTAGCGGGGTTGAAAATATAAGCATGATACGCAACGGAAGCTACGTGGTAGTGTCCTCAAACACGGTATATCTAACTAATATAACGGACAGTGACTGTATTTTCAAGGGTGCAAACTCGTGTTATTTTCCGATCAGCGACGCACCCACTGTTTTGGACAGGATAGAGGGCAGGAATTACCACACTAATATTTATGATAAAACGGGAAAATACGGCATAGCATCTTTTATATGTACTGCGAGCCTTCCGTCCGAACTCAGAAAAGGTAACGAAATCCTTGCGCTGGATTACAAGTACCTTCCGCTCGTATGATGATATGCGGTGGGTTAGTTCACCGTCTTCTCGTGTGTGTTCTCATATGATGAGAAAAATAAATTTTTCATTCTATGACCATTGGTGATTTATATTTCATTTCAATAAGTTTACCATAAAGCTTTCTAAGTTTTTCAAGCTCAAACTTCAAGAGAGCATTTTCCTTTTCGAGTTCCCTTAATTTCGATGCCAATGTTTCCATAACTTTCTCTTCATCTTTTTCATCAACTTCCACACGTTTAACCGTTGAGGCGATGGCTTCAAATTTACTCTCAAGATCTCTATCTATTTTATCCATAATTATGGCCAACTTTCTTTCCATTTCTTCTTCAATCTTATCGAGCCTTTCGTTGATATAAGAATCTATTTCTTCAATTTTTTTCTCCTCTTTCTTGAAATTATCTAACTCAGAGGATATGATGGCATTAACATCATCCAGAAGTTCATCCCTCATCATTTTTACTATATTTAACTCCTCATCAATTTTCTGGAGTGTTTTAAAGACTGTTTCCATTTTGTTGCTAAGGACGCTCATTTCTGATTTAAGACCAGCTATTTTGGCATCAAATTCGGATTTTATTGATCTCTCGGTATTTTTAATTACATCCACCTCTTTTCCTTTCTGTTTTAGAATAGATACTGTGTTTTCAACTTCTTGAAGTGCTTTAAGAATTTCATTTATTACATTTTCAAAATCTCTCTTTATTTCCGACTTTACCTGAGAAGAAATACCAGAATTTAAAGTATTTACTACCCCTTGTGTGGGAAATAAAGAGTATTTAAAACAAGAATTTTTTGGTCTTTCAAAAGATAAAATAAGTGATTTAATTAGCTTTATGTTTTATGAATTAGCTCCTGCATTTGAAAGATTTTTATTAATATATTTAAAAAAGGAGAAATGATTGGATTTAATGGGTAAAGAT
>JALVWC010000029.1 GCA_027038505.1 Nanobdellati archaeon | reverse complement strand
TGAAGGGCGGAGAAGAAAAAAGAGATGTTAATTCAAAAATCAAATTATAGTAAATATTAAAAGTTTTGGTCAAAGATTTTAACCCATGAAATTGGAGGAAATTCTCGAGGATGTTTCCCACTATAAAGAACTTATGGAAGAGGAGCTGCACAGCGTCATACCTGGAGGAGGCGTGCCGAATTTCCATGATGCGATGCACTATCACTTATCCACAGGTGGAAAGAGAATAAGACCGCTGCTTGCAATTCTCACCGCGAGGGCTCTGGGAGTTGATGAGAACAAGGTACTGCCGTTTGCTGTTGCGTGCGAGCTCCTCCACAACTGGCTTTTGATTCATGATGATATAGAGGATGGAGATACTTTCAGAAGAGGGAAGCCCGCGGTGTGGGTGAAATATGGGCTTGCCCACGGGATAAATGTGGGGGATGGTATGGCTCACTATGCGATGAAAGCCGTACTGAAATGTCATGAGAGAGGTGTGCCCGCGGAGGTCGTATTCAGGCTGCTTGAAGCTTATGCGGATACAGCCATAAAAACCTCAGAGGGTCAGGCAATGGAAATAAACCTAAGAGAGAATAACAATCCGACAGAGGAAGAGTATATGCAAATGGTGACCGGAAAGACAGCGTATTATCTTACCCTTCCCATGGTTGGCGGCGCGATAATAGGCGGGCTTGATGAGAAGCTGATAGAAAAAATAGTGGAATACGGTAAATGTGTCGGTCCCGCGTTCCAGATAAGGGATGATATTATTGATCTGACGGAGGGGAAGGGCAGGGACGATATAGGGAACGATATAAAGGAGGGTAAGAGAAGCATACTCGTCGTTTATGCTCTGGAGAGGGCAAGTGATGAGGAAAAAAATAAGCTGATCGAGATTCTTAACAAGCCCCGGGAGGAAACCACAAGGGACGATGTTCTTTGGGTTATGGAGCTTTTCAAAAAGACCGGTGCTATAGACAGAGCCAGCAAAAAGGCAGAGAATCTTATTGAAAATGCAAAAGAAATAATACAGCCTTTACCTCCTGAGCTGAGAGAAATCTTGGAAGCGATGGCGGATTACATGATCAGAAGGGAGAAGTAAAGAAGGAGGTGATGTATTATCCCGAAAAGAGGACCCGCATACAAGAGGGGGTGGGATTCACCATCAAGTAGAGGGCATGCTCCTACAGTGGAATGCAGTTACTGCGGAAGAATAGTCCCACGATACAAGTGCTTTGTTGTTTACAAGGGGTTTAGAATAACGGATCCCAGTCTGAGGAGAGAAATAGACCCGCGCTTCACTTCAACCACGGTTCAAAAGTTCTATGTATGTCCTCAATGTGCGAGATTCCACGGCATAGTACAGAAAAAGAAAAGGTAGTTCGAGAAAACTTTTATAAGGAAGTATTGAATGAAAGAATCAATTATGGTGTTTGAACTCACCGTATGGAAAGCAACAAAGAAAAATGAATGGTATCTGTTTATCTATTCGTTCGTTGTAACTTGTGTGGCTTTTCTCACAGCTTACTATATTTTCCCCGCTGCAGCTTCCGTGGTGGCAATATTTTTCATTGTTATTGTTATGTTGCCAGCTTTTTACAGATTTCTGATAACTGAAGAGGAGTATATAGAAGAATTGTGTTGTAATAGTCATGTAAGGCACAAGACCATAGAGGCTGTGTCTTCCCTTTTTGAGAGGAACAGGGATGTTATAATCGCTTACACTTACCTTTTTATCGGCGTCGCTTTTGCTTCGACACTCCTATACACTTTTTTACCGTCAACCTATCTCAGCGGAGCGTTCTCATTTCAAAAAGAGACTCTACACGCAATAAGAGGTGATTTGACATCCCCCTCAATCGAGTTCGTCAAAATTTTCTTTAATAATCTCCGTGTGTCCTTTGTGGCTTTTCTGCTCTCGTTTTTTTTCGGTACTGGTGCGCTTTTTGTGATAACTTGGAACGCCACGATTGTTGGCGTTTTCTTCGGAGAACTTGCAAGGGAGTTTGTGGAAAGGGGACTATGCAAAGGAGCAGCAGCTATACTCGCTTTTCTGTTTGGTAGTGCTTCCATAATGCTCCATGCAGTGCCCGAGATAACCGCGTATTTTCTTGCGGGTATTGCGGGGGGGATACTCTCCCTTGGAGTGTACAGAAGCAGATACACAACTGAAATTATCGAGGACTCACTTGCAATTTATCTTTCCGCAGTGGCTTTTTTACTGGTGGCGGCTTTTATAGAAGCCTACATAACCCCGATTATATGATGAACCCGCCAAAAAAGAAGCATAACTTTTATTGTTCCTCGACATTTATGATTCTCCAGCCTTCCGGTGTTATCTCGAATGGATATATGAGAGTTGAATGATTCGTTCTTCTCATCTTTCTCACAGTAATGGTTCTTTTGAACTCCTCCGAGACAGGCACGAAATCGAGTTTTATGACGGAATCTGCAAGGTATTCCATAATACCCGATCCGCTGAGCCCTTCACTACCTTCAGGAATCTCACCGGTCATCACAGTTGTTACATTTAGTTCCCTCAGTTTCTCCATGAGGTTCATTATGGCAACCCTCGCCAGGTACTTGTCGTGTATGAACATTTCCAACACGGATATGGAATCGAGAACGAGCCGCCTCGCACCAATCTCAATAACCCCATTGTAAAGATTTTGATATATTTCCAGAACATAACTTTTTGTTATCCTGCCTATATCGCTCTCTATTGGTTTTTCCGGGAAAAGGGGTTTCAGGGTTACGAACTTAACGAGTCCCTGCTGCTCCAGCATATCGAAATCCCACCCGAACATCGCTTTCATATCCTCCTTTATGTCGACCACACGCTCTTCGGTAGTTGCGTACACTCCTGGTTCACCGAGCATGGCTCCAGCGTATATAAATGAGCAGCAGAACTGTGTTTTTCCAGTACCCGTCTTTCCCACAACTAGGTTAACCGAACCTTTTACAAATCCTCCCTCGATCTTATCATCGAGTGTTGGTATGCCTGTGGTTACTCTTTCGACCATCTTTCTTTCACCTTTTCTAACTTATTCCTTATTGTTTTCAATCTTTTTTCAATATCTTCTATTGAAACTTGCGATTCTTCTTTTTTGTTCTTGTCTTCTTTTTTGCCGATGCTTGGAAGTCTAATTGCAGTTGTTAGCATCTTTAACTTATATATCGTGAAGGGTATTTTAATTTTTTTCCTGTTACTTGATACGGGATGTTTTTCAATTTCCTTCTTTTTTTCTTTATCTTTCCTTACTTGTTCTTTAATCGCACGTCTGTATGTCAAAATTTTACCATGGAGCAGTAGTTGCCTGTATTTCTCCAGCTGTTTTATCTCGGCCCTTTCTTTCAACACTTTCTCTTGGATCTCACTGACCATGGTTCTGAATGTTGGCTCGTCTATTTCCCTTCTGAAATATTGTTTTTGTATGTTCCTTCTCGTTTCTATCAGTGTGTTTAATTTCTGGTTAGCCTTGTTAAGACGTTTTGAAATCGATATAAGCGGGAGGATGTAAAGTTCAAGTAATATTAACAGACACACAGCGCCAATCAGTCCGTAAATGAGCGCTTTTTTGTATTCATAAAGAAAGAGCCTGAGTTTTGCCATGAATATCCTGCTTTCAATGGAATCGATCTTTTCCGCTATGTCTTCGTTGACGCCCTTAAGACACTCTTCATCGTTTTCTAGTATACACTCACTGTGAGCTTTTTCTATTAGCTTCTCTATTTCATTAAGTTCACCTTGGAATCTCCCCGTCTGGTTGATCCCTTCAAGATAGTGAAGAAGTTTGTGATACTGACTGATAAGAGCCTCTAATTTTTTAATTTCATCATTTTCAACAACTTTGATTCGAATTGGTTGGGATTTTGAAACATTCTGGTAAGTGTAGGTTATAACCACAACATACTCGCCGGATGGAATGTAAAGGGGAACTTCAATGCCCATGAGTATTGTTTTTTCCTCTTTTGGCATTAAATGGACAATCATCGGTAGTGATACATTAATCCCTTTCGCACTTTTGTCGATTTTCACACTTCCGAGCAATACCATCTCAATTGGATTGGGATTTGACAAAATAATGGCAACAGAAGCGTTTTTACCCTGTTGTACTTCCACTGTGTCCTCAAGCAGCTTAAGGTGAAATTCCTCTATTTTTATTGGTAATACGGTCAGATTTGGGAATATTCCGCCCATCATTCTTGAATTTCCACCACCCCCTCCGCTCACGCTCGCTTTTGGAACAACACCCTGTGTTATTATGGCGGTTGTATACACCTCTTTTTCATTCCTGTTAACATCTCCCGCGTAAACCTTCATTTTTGCCTTCTTGACCCCAACAAACGGACTGAAAGCTTGTAAGTTTGCATACACACCGTCTATGCCCGTGGATGTGAGGATGGTATAGGGACCTCTCGTAAATGGATTTGCACATCCATCGACACACCAGGCCTCACCACCCGAGATCCAGTTAACAGGTTGTCCCCTAATGTTAAGCACTTTTATAACGACAGGGATGTATGCAGAGTACTTCTCATTTTCGGAAGGTTCCAAAACCTTGATTATGAACTCTCTGTACACTTTAATCTGGAAAGAGACATTATTTGCAACGGTATTTCCATTTTTTTCAGCCCATAGGGTGATTGTATAATTGAGGACTGGGGGTCCTTGATCCGTCGGGGGATCTTGGGGTTGTATGGTGTAAATGTATGCTTCAGAACCGAAAACATTCTTCGTTATGTGGATTACTTTGATCCCGGACATGTTTATTATTGCGTGTAGTTTGAAACCACTCACAGATTTATTGTTAACGTCCTTGAGCTCGAGCCTGACCTTTATTGAATCACCTTTGTTGTATTTAAGGAATAGAGGCGATGCTGTAAACCACGGATAGATATCCGTTGCGTTGAATGCAAAGCTCTGAGAAACGTTCGAATTTCCACCGACGTCTGTTGCAAATATTCTTACCTTGTATTCTCCCGGTATCGAGATGGCGGAATAGTCTATCCCGAACCAACTGGCATTAATGCGATTAAGAGACAGATTCATTACCGTTCCGTTCGGTATCGAAATTTCAGCTTTGACGTCATCCACTATGGTGTTATCTTTTACCTTCGCTTCTATTCTGACAGGGCTCATGAGATTTGTGGTGTGTGGAGTTATGCGAACCTCCTCTATTTCTGGCGGCTGAACATCCTCGGGAATTACGGTAAGATTTATTACGGAGTAGTTGAAATTCTTTGATGTGTTCAACGTTACATTGATCAGCGTTGATCCATTGGATTTTATCGTTATGTTCCACCCCACCATAAATCCGTTCTCGTTACCTTCGTAAGGGATGTAATCAAAAGTTTTTGTTTGGTTCTCTCCCGGGGATAGAGCAACAACACTTGTATTGGATATGGTTATGTTAAGCGTGACATTATGTAGATCTCCACCCTCAATCAGGACGCGCCACTCCATCAGATGATATATAACGGTTGAGGGTAACCGCACGGTATTGCCCTCACTTTCGGCATAAACAATCCTGCCCGTGCCGTAATCCACGAAGAATTTCGAGTGGTTTGTGAACGAAGCTATCTTATCCTTTACAGTCACGTTGATGGTGTAATTTCCCGACTGTGTTATGTTGTCGTATGTTCCGCAGTAAACAAAAAAGCCATTATCCGTTCCGCATAGTCGCAAGTAATCAACATCCTCATAACCGCTGGGCTTGATGATTGCGGCATCTACCCCTAGGATCTCGGTGATGTTGTTCTTCACTTGAACAGATATGTTCAGCGGAACGCCGATCTTACCGGTAGCGGGGGCAATGACATCAATATTCATCCTAAGGACTTCGAATGTGAGATTTACTGTTTTATTCACGCTATTCCCGTATTTATCCTCTGCGTATATGGAAAGGATGGTGTAGTGCCCCTCCTGAGTTGTGTTGGTTATTGCGAATTTCCACTCGCCGTTGTTATCGAAATCAGTTCCATTTATTATTTTTATAGTACCGTCCGGAGTTCTCAGATAAATTGACGAAGACTTGACGCCCGTGTTATCCAGTATCCAGGCATAGAAATTCACGGGCAGGGAGGCGTAGAATGTGTTTCTGTTGTTTTCAAGATAGTAATACAGTATCTCGGGCGGTGTGGTATCGTTTATTGTTATGTTTATATTTTCTTCCTTGATCAGGGTGCCGTTTTCCTTCACAACAACACGAAATGTGTAGTTGCCGACCTTACCAACACTTAGGTTCCACAGCACATCTGTGCTCTCCCCGGAGCCCAGAGTCCCTATCGATCGAACAGCGGGAGTACCCCAAAGAGTTATGTTGCTGTATTCGTAACCCTCCGGCAATATGAGCTCCGCGGTCAGGTTTACGGCGCTTCCGGTATGGTTCACATCCCTGACGTTGGTGAGGTTGAGGATGATCTCGAACGGCTCCCTCTGCGAAAAGGAAACCCCGCCGGTCGAAGTGTTCACCCACACCTTTAGGTTTGGGCTTCTTATCGTTGTTGAGTCGTTGTACTCCCTTTCGCGGAAGCACGCTTGCCAGATCGTGCTGAGATCCTCGGATGCTATCTTCTTCGCAATAAGGTATCCGGTGATCGTGCAGGCGACCGTTGCATTCGTGATGTTTAGATACCACCCGGATGTCAGGTTGGCCGTGTTGTTTATTCGCGCAACACTGCAAGCAGGGGTCGCGGTGGAGAAGTTGATCACGGAATAGTACGGATTTACGGTTATCCCACCGCTCCCGAGGTCATTGCAGGTAAGCGGAGGAACAAGAACGCTTAACTCGCTATTTTCGATCGTTTTGTTGAAGGTAAAGTTTATCTGAAATGGCACAACAGTCCAGTAATCCGTACTGCTGGTGTGGTTTATCTTTACACTGAGCTTTGCATCCACAACCCTAAATGTCATGTTCAGCGGGGCTATGTTCTCGTGTCCGAACTTGTCCACAGCCCTGAGCGCGGTTATGTTATAGACGCCGAGCTGATCCGGGACGATGGTGAAGCGCCACTCCCCCAAATTTACGGTTCCCTTTAGCAGGTAGCCTCCAACAACTTCCACGCTCCCGTTGGGAAGCGTTACATTAAGGGTTGCGGCTGAAACGCCCTTTGTGTCGTTGAGCCAGACATCGACAAAAACGTAATCTTGAGGAAAGACTCTGACTTCATTGTAAGTCGGATCCTTGCTCGGAGTTATCGTAATGTTCAGAATGTCCGGCGGTTTTTCATCAACATAATATTTGAGGCTTATCGGTTTAACGTTTCCCGCAATGTCAAACACCCATACGTTTATTTCATGCCATCCATCTCCTGAGAAACTCGGAGAGAACTCCACCCCGTTTTCAATGCTGATGTTGGTGCGGTTTTCGAGCTGTACGATTCCTGTGTTGTTCGTAGTACCGTAAATGTAAAAATTATCCTTCCACGCCAAGCTTATGTTGGTAGTGTTTAGAATCACAGAACCGTTCGGCGGCACAACTGAAACCACCGATGGTGGTGTGTAATCTATCGAAAACCTCAGAATCTTGCTCGAGGTAAGATTAGCACCGTTTTTCGCTGAGACGTTTACCGAGCAGCTTCCGTAACCCTCGTAGGAACAGTTGTCCGGAAGGTGGATCCTTATTCCCGAACAATCGAAAGGCGTTGCCGGTCCGTTTTGAACCGAGTAATAGCATTCACTCACGTTCGTGTGAGGATCCGTTATGTTGAGCGTTATGTTAAAACTCTTGCTGTGCCACGAATATTCGGAAGGAGCTATCAGTTCAATCGTGGGAGGTGAGTTATCCACCTGCAGGTAGATCTCCGTATCATTTGTATTGCCGGCCTTGTCCGTGCAGACAATCTTTATCCCACACTCGGGTGCGCTTGAGTCCTCGCATCTGAGTAGAGTGTTGAATGTCACGTTCTGATAGGTGCCGTAATTCAGATCTTCATCCGCATCTATCCAGCCCGAAGTTGAGTTGCTCTTATATAGCATCTCACAGAACGCCGGATTAACATCCCCCGCCGTGTAGGTGATGTTGATGGTACCGCTCACGATAGAGTTGTTTGCAGGGGCATTAATCCGGACGGAAGGTGGAGATGTGTCGATCACAAAATGAGATGTGGTGGTTGTTGTCAGGGTGTTAACACTCACGTTAAACCGTATTGTGTATGTGCCATCCCCATATCTGGAGAGGTTGACCGTTTCGTTGAAATCACATGCTGAAGCGTTTACACTGTTGTTTATTTTTGTATAAATTATTTGGCCTGCATTGTTCAGTATCTCGTATTCACATGAGGTGAGGTTCACACCCGTCTTGTTACCGACGAGATAGATCTGCACAAGGGTCGTGTTCAGGTAACTTCCGGGCAACGGTTTCTCTATAATGGCAGACGGATAGGAATTGTCGATGTACACAGTTACGTTCGTTTCTCCCGTGTTTCCGACGCGATCAGTGGCATTTATTATGATGTAATGCGTTCCGTTAACCGATGAGGAATTCCAGAAAGCCGTGTAACCGTTACTCGCGTTTAATTCCCCGCTGTCAACCAGGCTCCCGGTGGTATTGAAAATGTAATAATATGCTTTATCAGCACCCGAACCTTCGTCGAGGATACTGATCTGAATCTTCACTATGCCGCTCTGAATGGAATCGTTCTGTGGTGATATTACATTTATCTGTGGGGGGGCCCTGTCTATTGATATGTTGTAAGCTGATCCTTTTACATCCTCCCTGTGTCCGGCGTTATCGATGGAGTAATACCTCAAATAATAGGTACATGCCTCACCCTCAGGACACTGCGTGATTATCGGGGAATTGTCGTTGTATGTCGTGGATGGGGTGCAATCCGAACTTGTGGCGAGGCAGTAGTAGGTAACGTTGCACCCGGATACGGCATCCGTACAGTTCAGACTGATCGCAACATTATCATTAAACCACTTCCAGCCGTTCTTCTGCACATATTCTGTGTAGTTATCTGTTGTGTTGGGCGGATTGACATCAAGGTAATAATGCAGACGGGAATGGTTTGTGTTGTTGAACACATCAGAGACCCAGATATCCATCCATACCTCGCCTTCATCACTTGCATTCCACCCCGGGTTAAAGGGAACTCCAATGATGAATGTCGTATTTGTTCCGTTTCCGTTGTTGAAGATTCCGGTTTCGTTCATACCCGCGTTGAGTTCCGGGGGCATGTCCACAGCGGATATATTAATCTGGTTTTTAAGGGTTATGATTGAGTTGTTTGGAGGTTGAATCGCTGTTATGACCGGAAGACTGGTATCCACGAAGTATCTCAGTGTTGTGATGTTGATGTTGCCGGCACCATCTCGCAGGTAAACTGTAAGATTGTGCCACCCCCCTGTTCCAAATTTCAGGGTGAATGGAACGTTGTTTTTTATGGATAAATTCGTTCCGTTTCCCAGCTGAAGGATCGCCACATCATCTGCACCGCTCCTGAGACAGTTACCGCTAACATCTTTCCATGAACACGGGTCGGTCCAGTTAAGCTCAAATTTGGTCTCGGAGGGTATAATCGAACCGTTTGACGGAGAGATTTTTTCGAGAGCAGGTGGTAAGGTGTCCAGATAATATGTAAGATCCGTCACATTGGAGTTCCCCGCGATGTCCTGCGTGATGATCCGCAGAATGTACTCTCCGTCGCTCAGATTTTCGAATGGTTTAAACTCGGTATCGTTCGAAGCAAAATCCTTCCTCAAAACTGAATAATCTGTTGTTGATATGACAGAGTAGGAAACTGTATTGTTTGCAGCCCAATCATCAAACACATTCACAACAAAGGGCGTGTTTGGATTAACCCAGTTATCAGCGTTGGGCGTTATTTCAAACCAGGGCGGTCGGGTGTCCAGAACAACCCAGTCATAATTCGGTTTTCCGCTGAGATTGTACGCTATGTTTCCAGCCTTATCTTTAAACCTGAAGTAAACGGTTCTGTTTCCGTCTGTGGTATTGCATCCGTATAGGGTTATATCGACATTAATTTTCTTGTACAGGTTGTCCCCGTTGTTCTCACTTTCATTAGGCAACACGTTCCACCCTATCCAGTACGACCAGCTCGAGTTATCGCAGGAATATGAGACATAGTCGGGGAGGTTGCTGGGGTCTATCTCAAAGACCTCCGTTGAACTCACGCGATACCTGTAGTATAGTTTGAAGCTTGCTATTTCACTGTTAACGAACTTTTCAGCCGCTCTCACGTAGGGAGTTAAGGGAGGTGTTTTATCTACAACAAGGGTAACGTTGGCGAACCCGCCCCAGTCGTTTTCAGAATCCTGACATCTGACACCGATGTTGTATGTGCCTTCGCTCAGATTGCTGACATTTATCGTTCCCGCAAAGTCTCGATAGACATATGAGTAGCGAAGATAATCCGAAACATATTGAGCCTGGCCATAAGCATATCCCAGCTGCGCATTCTCGCAATAATGAGAAGATGTATTTATGCAGAACTCCGCATTTTTCACATTAGATAGCAAGCCATCGTCAGGATGCCATGTACCGTTTAGATAAATCCAATAATAGGGGTCCTTCCGCAGTTCGCATGTTCCGATAAGAACAGGGTAGTACTTTCTTTCACAATAGGAATCCAGCGGATCGCACGTGATGTCGGTGCTCAACCCCACATTAATTGCTCTCGGTTCCATTAGAAAACCTATAATTCTTCTCATACTTTCAAGTTTAAGATAATAGTTGGATATTTTTCCCCATTCAAAACCAAAAAGAACAACTTTGTAGGAGTTAGTTCCGTTATCATAAGCTATCGAGTTGAAACCGTGAATTATATCGTCTTCACTCATGCTGGTGATGTAGAAGCTCTCCGAACCCCTCTGACATCTATAAACGTTCCAATAACGCACCTTACCTCTCGGACATCTGTTGCTATTCGTATTAAAATCGAGGCATACGTATTCCGTGCTGGAGATGGATCCGTCATGGAAAGGGTGTATTGGATCTAGAGAAACGTTGTAGTAGTAAAAAGCATATGACCCGTTCCAGATATTGTTGATATAGACGTAATAGTCACCGAGAAGCCTGATCGCATCCTTGAAGAAAATTATGCTGCGAGGCTGCACAGAGTTCAGAACTATGCTATGGTTATTTTCCAGATTGTATCCCATATCATAAAAGTCGTCCCCAACAAAACTGTTATTAACACCATATATTGAACCATAATCTTTTGCGGGGTTGCACAGAAAAGCGTGAAGGTAATCCTCAAGGAAAGTTTCGTTTTTCTGAGCAATCGACTCCACTATATGCTCCCCGCTCAGGAACAGCTTCCCGCCCGAGTCGAGATACTCCTTCAGGTTTTGAATGTCTGTTGATGTGAGTGCAACGCTCGCTCCATCATCTCCCGTGAACCATATTATGATGTCGTAGTTCTTCATATCATTATACGATGGCCCGGAATCCCCTGGGTTCTTGACGTCCCAGACTGTGTACTTGTATCCGAGGGCATCCAAAATCTGAGTATAGTTGCTGAGCAGTTCCTCCGGGTTGCCGGTGTGAACATCATAAACCAGAAGTATGGTTGGAAGCGGGGTATCGGCGCTCCACACGCTTTTAGGCATAACGCTAAATAAAAAAGAGATAAGTGCAATTATGGCCAGAACTTTTGAATGGCTGTTATCCATTTTCACCCCATGTAAAACATGCACCTCAATCTTAATATGGTTTACCTTTACATTCTTTCCATCACTTCTATTCCGAGAAGCTCAAGACCGGTCTTGATTATGATGGATGTGGATTCCACAAGCTTTAACCTGCTATGCCTGAGCTCCTCTCTCTCAGCTTTCAATACAGGAACATTTTGATAGAAGCTGTTGAACATGTGGGCGACCTCCAGCAGTTGGGAGGCTATCCTGTGCGGCTCGTAGTGCTCAGAGGCTTCCCTGACAACCGCAGGGAAGAAAAGAAGCTTTCTGACGAGTTCTTTTTCAACCTCCTCCGTAAGGATGACGTTTTTAAGCTTTGCAGCTTTACCAACCTCATTTTGTTGGGCTTTTTCCATGATTGATTTAGCTCTAACATACGTGTACTGGAGATATGGACCGGTGTCCCCTTCAAAGCTTATCATCTTATCCCACTCGAAAACAACCTCCTTAACTCTGTTCTGGCTGAGGTCAGCGAACTTTATTGCAGCAATTCCGACCTTTCTGGCTATTTCTTCGAGATCTTTACCCTGAATTTCCGGATTCCTCTCAACCACAATTTTTTTCGCTCTCTCTATGGCTTCATTTATCACATCTTCCAGGAACACAACCCTTCCCTTCCGGGTACTCATCTTGCCCTCCGGCAACCTCACAAGCCCGAAGTCAACATGCACGAGCCTTTCGTGTGTGGCATACCCGAGCAATTCTGCAACCCTGAAAACCTGTTGGAAGTACAGTCTCTGCTCGCTTCCCACCACGTAAAGTATTTTCCAGGGATCAAACTTTTCAACACGGTACCTGATTGTTGCGAGATCCCTCGTGGAGTAAAGGGTGGATTCGTCGGACTTTCTTATGATGAGATTTGGCAAGCCATACTTTTCAAGCTTCACAACGACAGCCCCGCTCTCATCAATCTCCGCTATACCTTTCTCCAGAGCATCTCTGACGACATCATCGCACATGGGGATATAAAAACTCTCTCCCAACCAGAGTTCAAAGTCAACACCCAGAAGCTGATAGATGCGCTTAAACTCGTTTATGCTGATATCGATGAACCACTTCCAGAGCTTTCTGTTCTCATCATCCCCCTTCTCCAGCTTGCTGAACTCCTCTCTCGCTTTTTCCTCAAGCTCGGGATTCTTCTCAGCCTCTTGGTGAAACCTTACGTAAAGGTCGAGCAGAGCTTTAACACCCTCTCTTTCAATTTCATCTTTCTTTCCCCACAGTTTGTAAGCACAGAGCAGCTTTCCAAACTGCGTGCCCCAATCACCAAGATGATTATCCCTTATAACTTCGTACCCCAAAAAGGAAAATATCCTTGCGAGAGAATCCCCGATGATCGTTGATCTCAGGTGACCGACACTCATGGGCTTTGCGATGTTGGGGGAGGACATGTCGATCAAGATTCGTTTGCCCGTTCCCAAATCGTCTTTTCCATAGCTATCACGTTTTTCGAGGATCTCGTGAAAAAGCCGGGATGCTACGGCATTCCAGTCAGCATAAAAATTGATGTACGGACCTTCAGCTTCAACCCTCTCAAAAAATTCAAGACCATCCGCAAAACTTACCGATATTTTTTCAACAACATCTCTGGCTATTTCTGCAGGAGGTTTTTTTAAAGCCTTCGCATACTTAAAGCAGGGCACAGCAAAAATGGCTTTTATGTGTTCGGGAGGTACCTCAACTTCCGGTGATTTCAGCCCGGCTCCTTCAACACTGTTAATCACGCGCTCTTTAATCCTTTCAATCAAATACCTCATTGTGTTTCACCCCAACTGCTCAAGAATTTGACCGGCTCAGGGGGTGTTCACCTCACGCATCTGTGGTCTTGGCTGACGATCTTTACATCATCGCCGGTAAGGATATGATTACGGTTGTAGATATAAAAATCTCAATTCCTCCCGACCTTTTCTGCAACTTTAAGCAATTTTTTGAGATATCTTATATCCTCTTCATACCCCTTCTCAACCTTGCTTTTTCTGCGTAGCGATTTCATCAGCATTTCGTAGTTGGTGGTTGAGATCTCCATTATTATGGTGTCTGGAACTTTCAACCTCTCAAAGACTTTCCGGTAGTTTATGTGACCTGTTGTGAGCGGGAGGTGAAAATCACCCCTCAATTTTACAAACGCTGACATGAGATCGCCCTTTAAAAGGGAAACGAGAGATGTTGTTAAAGAGCTCTGCCTGAAGTATGTGTTGCTTATGTGGAGGTGGTCCGGCTCCAGATGCTTGATCCATTCGTAAACCTCTTTTTCCTTACCAATGTTCACACCGTATAGGAACATGTGCGGGATGTCCAGCGTGAAACCGAACCCGTATTTCTGTGCGATTTCCTGCACCCTGAACGGGCTTGTTGAGGGAACATTTTCAATAGTTATTCTTACCGGAAGCTTATCAGGATCTTTAAAGACCGGGTCGCCCTCATCTATTTTCTGGTGAAAAACTATTTTCATTGCATCTATTTTTTCAGCTACCTTTATCTGGGCCATCACCCTTTCTTTGTCTTTTTCATCAACTTCGTAATCAACCACAAAGTTTATGTTATCGTCCGCATGTGCAGTAAATCTGAGATCATAACTGCTGGCAAGATCAATGAACCAATTGAGGAGCTGGTTGTCAATTTTGTCGGGTGGTTTTATAAAACGATAAACCGGAACTTCCAGAATATTGACTTTTTTATTAAGCACTTCAAATTTTCTTTCCACATATTCTTTGGAGAATTTAGATCCCTCTATATCGAAGCCATAAAGTGTTCTGCTTGCAGAATTTCTGCCTTTTTTCATGGTAAAAACTTGAGTCGTCAAAATTTAAATTAGAATGCAGATCAAATTTTGCTGGCGAGCCCGGGGGGATTTGAACCCCCGACCTACAGGTTAGAAGCCTGCCGCTCTGTCCAGGCTGAGCTACGGGCCCACCAGAGTCAATGAAGCATCCTTACAAGTATCTCCAGCGCGGCAATACCGAAGCCCGCATAGACAATATACTCGGGTTTTATCTGTATCTTTTCCTTGTATTCATCAAAGTACATTACCAGCCCTGCCGTGCTCATCGGCATCCTTACTTTTTTTTCCCTGGCCATCAATTCCACCCGGAATGTTGTTTCGCGTTTATTTAGCTGCGGGAGAGCGTCGTAAGCCCCCTTCTGTTACGCACGTCATGGCAGCCAGCCAAACATCGCTGGCACCCGTGATGTGCGCGGGACATTAGACTGAGCGGCTCCTCGGCCTTGCACCTCGGGTGGCACGTTTCACCCCGCCTGAGTGACCTCAGCCAAGTGCATCATCGCATTTCCTCAGGCGGGTATCGTTTCTGCTCCACCCTCGTGCCTTCCGGCACGGCCCTTTCGGGCTTTTCACCCACACCCTTTCGGTGGGCGGTGGGGGGACTTTCCTCACGCAGCTAAAAAAGGCCAGCGCGACGGCCCCTCGCGCTCTCCCGCAGAATAATGATTATATTGTGGTTTTTAAAAATTTTACCCAGTGAGGTTGGCATAATTCACGGCATTTCTCAAAATTCGAACCCCGTAATATAGCGGGATGCACGCGATTAACGTACCCAATAAGGAAATCATGCTATAAATGAAATAATAATGAGCATAGAGAAGCGCTAAGAAGGAACTTGCAGCATATATGATCATGCCCAACCCCATCATGACAAAACTTGCTTTACCTTGGTTAAACATAGCCATCCCGGCTATTTTTGGATTCATTTTCATCTTCTTGATAATGTCATTGATCGTAATACCGATCATCATAAAGATCATGGAATTTAACAAGAGCAACAACAACAGGATGTTCGGAGTTGTGAATGGCATTTAATCACCTTATCGTCCTGCCAAGTTCTGCAAACCCCCATAGGAAAAGCACAGCAGCGATTACGAGTATGGATATGTATATTGACATGAACCATTCAGGAAACACTATTCCTATAATAAGTGCTGCTGTAAATTCGAGCATTGAAGCAAGCGATGCAAGTAAAACGCTGCACCTGATCTTAGTAAAAGCGCTTATTATTCTTTCAGGTTTATTTATGAGCATCACAAGATCCTTTTTTCGGGTTCTTATCAATTTTTGAGCGTACCAGAATGATAATATGGCGAAGATCCCGTATAGCGAAATACCTATTATCTCCGGATTCGGTAACATGATGTTTTCATTAGAAAAATTTTCATTTAAAGTTTCTCATTTATTTTGTAAAATTTCGACGATTGTTGAAACAAAAACAGGAGTAACGAATTGAAAAACTTAGAGGTCCCGTCACAGGTCCTGTCGTTTAGCATGGGCTGCATGTACACAACGGAGCTGTTAGTACCAGCGGGCTGAACCCCTTGCAGGGCTTACACCCCTGGCCTATCAACCGGGTCTTCTACCCGCGCTCCATGCCCGCCTCTTTTTGAGGGGGGCTTCGGGCTTAGATGCTTTCAGCCCTTATCCCCTGCGGCGTAGCTGCCCGGGGGCCCTGCAGGACCACCGGTTGACCATTGGCCGCGGCCCGGAGTTCCTTTCGTACTATCCGGACCTTCCTCTCAGGCGGGCAGCACCCCCACCAGATAGCAACCAAACTGGCTCACGCCGTTCTGAACCCAGCTCACGAACCTCTTTAATGGGTGAACACCCCCACCCTTGGCCGCTTGTGCACGGCCAGGATGAGATGAGCCGACAGCGAAGTAGCAAACCGCGGGGTCGATGTGAACTCTCACCCGCGACAGCTCAGTTATCCCCGGGGTAGCTTCTCTGTTAACCCTCGGCCTCAAGTATAGGCCAGAGGGGGTCGCTAGGCCACGCTTTCGCGGCAGGGCGCCTTACCGTTCAGCGCCCTGTCAGGCCGGCTTTTGCCCTTGCACTCTACGGCCCATTTCCGACGGGCCTGAGCCGACCTTCGGGCTCCCCTGATTGGTTTTCAGGGGAATGCCGCCCCAGCTAAACTGCCCACCAACCGCTGTCCCCCCGCTTCAGCAGAGGTTAGACGTGTGCCCCTGGAAGGGCGGTGTCCCATGGGCGGCTCCACCGCTCCTGGCGGAGCGGCTTCTGCGCCTCCCGCCTACACTTCACATCCAGGAACACACGTCAACGGCAGGCTGCAGTGAAGCTCCACGGGGTCTTCGCTTCCCGGTGGGGGTCCTGGGGCTGTGCACCCAGACACCGGGTTCGCCGGACTCCGGCCTAGGACAGTGGGGACCTCGTTACGCCATTCATGCAGGCCGGCATTTAACCGGCAAGGGATTACGCTACCTTAAGACCGTCAGAGTTACGGCCGCCGTTCACGGGTCCTTCACCCGGTTGTACCCGGGCTTCAGATACCCGCACTGGGCAGGCGTCACCGGCTATGCACACCCTTACGGGCTAGCAGCCGGCTACGTTTTTGTTAAACAGTCGGGCCCCCCTGGTTACTGAGACCCACCGATCCCTGCCAAGCAGAGACGGTGGGCACCCCTTCTCCCGAAGTTACGGGGCCAATTTGCCGAGTTCCCTAGGCCGGATTATTCCCGAGAGGCCTTGGGCTACTCACCCAGGGGCACCAGTACTGGTTCTCGGTACGGTCGTGGCCGATCCTTCCTTGCGGGATTTTCATGGGCACCGGGGCTCGGAGGAACCCGCAAATGCGGGCCATTCGCGCTTTCACCCGGTTCTCGCCATTACGGCTCTCCCCGGGCTTATACGCTTAGCAGGCCGTGCTGGGCCTGTCCCCCTACCCCGATGCGTCTCCCGCAGGGCTTGCGTTGCCGCACGTACGGCCACGGCGCCGGAATATTAACCGGCTTCCCTTTTGGCCGTCCCCGAGTTGCGAGCGGCCTTAGGACCGGCTAACTCACGGCTGACGAACATTGCCGTGAAACCCTAGCCCTTTCGGCCACCGGGATTTTCACCCGGCTTTATATGCTACTGCCGGCAGGATTCTCATTCCCGACGGCTCCAGCGGAACTTACGCCCCGCCTTCTACGCCATCGGGACGCCCCCCTACCGCAACTCGCACCTTCTCGGCGCGAGGCCGGAGGTGTCGGCGGCCGGCTTGAGCCCCGGTACATTTACGGCGCCTCAGCCCTCGGCGGGTGAGCTGTTACGCACTCTTTAAAGGGTGGCTGCTTCTAAGCCTACCTCCCCGCTGTCTGGGGGCTGAGACAACCTTCTTGTTGCACTTAGCCGGCACTTGGGGGCCTTAACCTCCGCCTGGGTTCTTCCCCTCTAGGACGCGGAGCTTATCCCCGTGCCCTCACTCCCCGCTTCTACGACGGTGACGACTTCGGAGTTTGACTGGAGGCCGAGGCCTTTCGGCCCCTGCACCCCCAATCAGTAACTCTACATCGCCACCCGTCTCCACGGAGGCTGAACTGTAGCTCATTTCGGGGGGAACCCGCTATCGCCGGTCTCGATTAGTATATCGCTACTAGTCCCGGGTTATCCGAAGGGGATCCACAACCGGTGCGGGCCTCCACGGCTCTTTCGAGCCGCTTCACCCTACCCAGGACTAGATCGACCGGCTTCGGGTCGTGGCCGAGTGACTATGGGGCGCTTTCACACCCCGCCCCTGACCATGCGCAAGGCATGGCTGCGGACCTTTCGGTTTCCCTACGGATACGAGCTTACAGCTCTTAACCTCGCCACTCAGCCACACTCCCTGCCCCGTTTTTCAAAACGTACGGCAGAACCCTGTGGGCAAAACCCCTTTAGGGCCCTGCCTGGCTGTAGCCGGATGGTTTCAGGCTCTTTTCACCCCCTTTTACGGGTTCTTTTCAGCTTTCCCTCACGGTACTGGTACGCTATCGGACTCGGCGAGTATTTAGGTTTGGGGGTACCTGTCCCCCATCTTCCCGTGGCATTTCCGAGCCACGGTACTCCTTGCGTCCCCTCCCCATATGAGCTTTCGCCTACGGGGCTATCACCCTCTACGGCGGGCCTTTCCAGACCACTTCGGCTAGCCCACTTAGGGGATTAGCGGGGACGCACCACATCCCCACTCTCTTTCGAGAGCGGGTTCGGACTGACCTGTGCCGCTTTCCCTCGCCGGTACTCACGGCATCGCGTTTGCTTTCTCCTCCTCCGGGTACTAAGATGTTTCAATTCCCCGGGTTCCCGCTCCCTGCCGGGAGCCTGGCGTGGCCAGGCACAACGCATTCGGGAATCCCCGGATCTACGGCTGCGTGCGCCTCCCCGGGGCTTATCGCAGCTTGCCACGCCCTTCGTCGGCTGCCGAGCCAAGCCATCCACCACCCGGCTTGTGTGTACATGCAGCCCATTTTGCTGCGACAGGACCTGTGACGGGATCATTGGGAAGCATGATGAGCTTCCCTACCCTCAGTCCCCGATATGGTTCGGGAACCTCATCTAAGCAGATGCGGATGTTGTTAAACAGCCGATATGGGTATGTGTGGCCCTTAGGTGGGATGGACCCTGAGGGATTTGAACCCTCGGCCTCCGCCTTGCAAGGGCGGCGATCTTCCAGGCTGATCTAAGGGCCCACGAAAAACAATAGGTATTGAATTATTTGAGATCAAAGCAAACATGAGGGATATTGGTGCCCTGTCAGTGCTCCCGTGCCATACCCGTCTGTTTCTGACGGGTGTCGAGGAGGTGATCCAGCCGCACCTTCCGGTACGGCTACCTTGTTACGACTTAGCCCCCCTCGCGGGGTCCCAGTTCATCCCTCCCGGAAAGAGAGGGCTTCACTGAGACCCCACTCGGTTGGCTTGACGGGCGGTGTGTGCAAGGAGCAGGGACGTATTCGCCGAACGATGCTAACGTTCGGCTACTAGGGATTCCGCCGTCACGACGGCGAGTTTCAGCCGTCGATCTGTACTGAGACCGGGTTTCGAGGATTAGCTCCCCCTTTCGGGGTCGCAGCCCATTGTCCCGGTCATTGTTGCCCGCGTGTAGCCCGGGGGATTCGGACCATACGGACCTGCCGTCGCCCGCACCTTCCTCCGGCTTGGCGCCGGCAGTCCCCCATGAGTGCCGGTGTCACAAGCGTGACACCGTCGCAACATGGGGCGCGGGTCTCGCTCGTTACCACACTTAAGTGGACGCCTCACGGTACGAGCTGACGGCGGCCATGCAATACCTCTCAGCGCGTCAGGTAAGCCCTTCAGGCTGACCGTCATCCTGCTGTCACCCCCGGTAAGGTTCCCGGCGTTGAATCCCATTAAACCGCAGGCCTCACCCCTTGTGTGCTCCCCCGCCAATTCCTTTAAGTTTCAGCCTTGCGACCGTACTCCCCAGGCGGCCCGCTTAACGGCTTCCCTACAGCACTGCCCGAGCTCGAGGCTCGGACAATACCTAGCGGGCATCGTTTACAGCCAGGACTACCCGGGTATCTAATCCGGTTTGCTCCCCTGGCTTTCGCCCCTGACCGTCGGACCCGTTCTGGCCGAGCGCCTTCGCCACAGGTGGTCCCCCCGGGATTACAGGATTTCACCCCTACCCCGGGAGTACCCTCGGCCCCTCCCGGTCCCAAGGTGGGCAGTTTGTCCGGCACGCCCTGCAGTTTCCTGCAGGATTTCACCGGACACTTACCCACCCGGCTACGGGCGCTTTAGGCCCAGTATCCGCGACCGCCACTTGCGGGTCCGCTATTACCGCGGCGGCTGCCAGCGGTATTGCCCCCCGCTTATTCCCGGAGCTGTTTAGGCTCCGGAAAAGCCTGCACCCTGTCGAGCACAGGCACTCCGGCTGACTCCGTCACGGTTGCCCGCATTGCGGAAGTTTCGCGACTGCTGCGCCCCGTAGGGCCTGGGATCGTGTCTCAGACCCCATGTGGGGGCTCCTGCTCTCACAGCCCCTACGGATTATCGGCACGTCAGGTAATTACCCTGACGTCGACCTAATCCGCCGCACCCCCACCCTCGGGCGGCAGATGCCTTTCGGGAATGGATCCTTCCAGACACCATTCCCTATGGGGGATTAGCCTCAGTTTCCCGAGGTTATCCCCCACCCGAGGACAGGTTAGGTACGTGTTACTCACCCGTCCGCCGGTGCTCTCAGCCTAGAAAGGCCAAGAGCCCCAGACTCGCATGTCTTAGTCCCAGCCGGATAGCAGCGGCCTCTGGCAGGATCAACCAGAATTGGCGGGGCGAGAGCACACGCTCTCGTCCCTGCCCCGGCACTCGGAGCACTGAACAGGGTTTCACCATCCCTCCTTTAGACCCGCCTTTACTCAAGCGGGTCCACATCGATCTGGGGTATGGTGAATCGCATCCATCATCGCACGCGGAGAGCTTTTTTGATCCGCAGGCTCGGATGCTAACGCCCCATACCCCGAAAATTCACACCTTACATCCACAAACCCGGTGCTTGCGCACAAGCACCACGAACTCATGAATCTCATCCAGAATCGATTCACTCATCTGCGTGTATCTATTTTTCATAACGGAAAACATTTAAATACTTTGTGTTAGGGTGGGGGCCGGGATTTTCTGGCATCTACATCTTTTGTTGCCATTCGAACCCGGGTCAGAGGCTCCACAGGCCTCCATTCTAGACCAGGCTAAACTACCCCCACCACATCAATGCTGTTGTGATACGAGGCAAATTATTAGGTAACATATTTTAAAGTTTTGTTCCACGCCTTTGGAAGAATACAGCAAAAAAATTATAATTCCTTTAGGGAATGGATTCCCCATAATATTCTCAATAAAATAACAGGTTATGAATAGGGAAGTACGTGTGGGTGTTTAAGAGAGTTTACCGTTCATTATGTTTGGGATCGTGATGAAAACTGTTTTATAATAATAAACGCCGGTCCGAATGACCCATCATACTTGCAAACTCGCTAGAATGTGAAACACTTTATGATAGTGTTGTGGAATCCTTATGTTCTGAAAAATTACTCGTTATCTTTTCGTGTCTCAAAAGATTTACAAAATTACCAAAATGTCCTATTATTGTTGCTTGGCACCTTAACCGTGATCGTCTTAGATAAAGGCGTTGTACTACAGTCACAGTCTTATCCGGTGTTTTCGATGTACAACTTGCCCTTATCCATTTTACCTGATTTAATCACATCAATCTGGTCTCCACAACTTCCTAAATTCGGGGGATATTTTTCTCGAGTCTCCTGATCCTTCTTTCGTTCCAATTGTTCCAATTCCTTTTTTACATCATCAGGTAAAAATTCACAATCTTTACATCCGTATTTTTCTATATTTCCGAGATAAACATCAAAAGGATCGACAAAAGGGCATTCGGTATATTTTTGTCGCCTACATACGCCTCTGCAGGCACATCTATGATTTTCTGTCATAAAATGAATTATGAAAAAAGTATATAAAAAATTTAACATGAAAAAATGTCATCCAATTATCCTAAAAATTTCTACTCACAAATATGGAGAAGAGAACATTCAAATAAACCATCTTCTTGGAAACATTTCCGGTAGGATGGCATCACTTGCTTCACAGCTCAAGGATAACACTCCATCTCCCGAATCACAAATCAAAACCACATCATGCTCTTCCGGAACTTTTTCCAAAACTTTACTGCATGATTCTGATCGTTTCTTGAGCAATTCCATAAATCACCATTCCTCGATTTTCCATTGAATTTTTTATCCAAATTTTTTATTCAAACACCATATACGACAAACTTTTGATGTAAATTCTTATTTGCTCACGTTATGGCATATTTGTGGTGACATTGTGCGTTACCGGTAAATTTGACAGATGTGCTGTGGTCAGATGCCCAGATACCCACCTGTTGGACGAAGAGCAGACATTAATCCGTTCTAAACTTTTTTCCATCTCTTTTGCAAATGATCTGGGCGAGATTCCTTCCCGACAGTGCCACTGTGGGCAAGCCTCCGCCTATCTCCACCCACTGCCCCACCATATAAAAATTATCCAATCCCGGCAAGGTTTTCTCCATTCTCTTTCCGAATATTTTCGGTGTTGGCAGCCATCCTTCAAAACTGCCCTTCCAGTTGTTTGTGTACCTGAAATACGTCACGGGTGTTGCCACATCCAGAACTTCGATTTTATCCGATAGGTTTCCAATCTTATCGTCCAGTATTTTTACAACCTCATCCGCCAGTGTTTTCTTTGCATTATCGTATTTTTTCTTATCATCCTCCCTTAGAGCATTCCAGTACTCGTAGTCTGCCGGAAGTAAAACGACTACCGGCGTTTTCCCTGCTGGTGCCAGACTATGATCAAAATTGTAAATTATCACACACATACTATCCACTTCATTTTTTGGATCGATTTTCAATGGTTTTTTCAGAGATAGACTCATGGCGTGGGGATAATTATCGAAACTCCGTTTCACACCGATGGAAATCTGACAGAGGGATGTAAACAAGTCCCAGTTTTGATATCTATCCCTGATTTTTTCATCTATATATTTACCATCAAGCAAATCAAATACTGTATAATGCCCGTCCGCTGCTGAAATGATTATATCTCCTTTGTAAGTGCTACCGTCTGCGACTTTCACCCCCACAGCCCTGTTATTTTCAACTATTATTTTTGAGACCTTTGAATTGTAGTGTATCCTGCCACCCAGAGAAATATATTTTCTCTCAATCGCCCTTGCAAACTCAAGTGAGCCACCATGCGGATACCCCGCACATTTTCTGTGCATCCAGGCAAGGGTCATCAAGAGTATAGCCATGGAAATTCGTGAATCAAGCCCCAACATATGATAAAAAATCTTTTTCATATTTCTGTTTCTGAATTTCCTGCTGTAATTTTCAATGCTTATTTTTTTCCACCTTCTGAACAACTTTAAGATACGCCGGTATTTGAATAGAAATTTAATACCATCAAGTATTCCGTATAATTCAGGCGCCCTGTCAACAGGAAAATCGTATTTTGCAAATTCTTTAACAGCATTTATGAATTCCTTGATCGTCTCTTCGTCTTCGGGCGCAACTCTCAGCATTTCTTCCTCCAGCTTGTTAGCATCTGTGTATCCTCTGAAAAACTCTCCCTCCTCAAATTCTATCCTGAAAAATTCATCATGATTTACGATTTTTGCATCGTCAATCGCATTCAGTTCCTCCCATATTTTGTGCATGTTCATGTTTTTGCATGTTCCAACAAGCCAGTGAATTGAGCCATTGAAAATGTAACCATTTCTTTTCCATGATGTGCACAGTCCACCCGGAAGGGAATGCATCTCAAATATCTCTGTGCGGTAACCATTCATCTGCAGGTAGCAACCTGCTGACAGGCCCGCTATACCTGCACCGATTATTATTACTCTTTTATTCATTAGTTTTTCCTCCATAACAACCTTTCGTCTAACGTTCTGGGGATATGCGAAGTTGCCTGATAGGGCAATTTTGGGAAATCAAACGAAGTGCAGGTTCCCGCATACGCATATTTGCTCTTAGTTGCCTACGATAGTGGCGATGCTTACGAAGTAAGCCGAAGAGTTTTAAATGGTGTATTTTTCATTTTTTAGATTTTTCTTTTCCCAATTTAAATAGTTTAATATACTCTTTACTATAAGGTTTCCATTTAACTACTCCAAGTTTAAACTCTTTAAACTCTGGAATTTCATCAAGATTCCAATCAAATCCTTCCTCAAATAGTTTGCACGGAAATTCTTCACATAGAAAACAACACTTAATGTTTTTTGAGTTTGCACATTTGGCGATTTCACATCTGCAATATAATTCAAAAAGTTTTTGACAGCCAGGACATTCTTTTTCTCTGTATGCAGGACATAAAG
>JALVWC010000028.1 GCA_027038505.1 Nanobdellati archaeon | reverse complement strand
ATATATTAGAAAATCGCAGTAGTTTTCTACTACAAGACTATAATGTTAAAAAGAAAGTTTAGGAAGAACCAGTAGCATGGAAGTTTTCAGTTCTGCAGGAGAGAAGAATGTGGCTGGAGTGTTAACGGGGGTGTATGCAAAAGACATATTAATTTTTCCGGAGTTGAATTTATTCATGAAGGTTCTGGTTGCAACATGGGGAAATCCGAATGCAGAATGGAAAGAAGTAACATATCATCTGAAGGACAAGCAATTCAGGAACAAAACGACATACCTCCCACTCTTCAAAGTGGAAAATCCCGATAAAGGAATAATTATTGTCCAGAACAGCCTGTTTCCAGTATTCGGCATTTCTGATGAGAACTCTTTAAAGAAAGAGATAGTTGAAAAGCTCCGGAAATTTGGTGCTGATGGAGAAACTCTGGAAAAAACGGAAGTGATTGTTACGATTTCTGCCGGAAAGTACAACGGTATCAAATTCGATGCTGGATTCTATGACATCTTACTGAACCTCTTCATCCAGCTGTACTTCTGCTTGAAAGATGCTGATGAAGTCGTCCTGGACTTAACCCATGGAATAAATTACCTACCGAACATAACAATTCTGGCTATCTCCCACCTCAAGAAGATCATGGGGTTCAGGCTGAGGCTTTATAACGCAACTCCAGTTACGAGAGATGTAGAGGAGAGCTGGATACTGGAGTTGGGTGAGGTTAATTTAGAAAGCAAGCTGAAAATAAATATAGAAGATCTGGAAAGGATTCAGAATGAAATAAAGAGGGTTTTCAGAGAAAAACTGGATTTCAATGTCAGGCACGCATTCAAATTGCTTGTAGCCTACTTATACGGCTTAATATTCCCTCTGGTCAAAAATTCTTCCGAGTTCGATTTCAAAGAAAAGTTCTTATTTGAGCTAATCCCACGGCAAAAGAAAGAAAATAATACTTATTACACCAAAAGATACGAGAGATCCGAAGATCTCTTTAAATACATCTTCACACTCTTGTTCGCTGAGAACATAGCCAAGGAGTTCAGGGGCAAAAAGATAACTCTGGATATCATCAAAGAAATAAAAGAAAAGATTCCAAACCCTGTCGCCAAGAAGCTGATTGAAAACGAATACAAAATGCTGGAAACCTTCTACACCACCTGCCAAGACATCTTTCTGGAAAAAGAAAAAATCAGTTATAGAGAGGCTCTGAAAATTCTGAGTGGTGAGAGTGAGAAGGGTGAAGATGAAGAGAGGGTAGGCCATGGAGAATTCGAAACTGCCCAGGGCAAGAAGCCAAAAAATCTGAGGAATAATGAGATCAACGAAATAAGGAACTATTTTGCGCACGTATCGTTACTCTGGCATAAGACTTTTCTGTACAGAGACAGAATAGAGTTTGAAAGCGAAAACTCCAAGAAAGATATGAACAAACCCATCGAAAAGATAAAGGAAATAGAGCTGTAACTCCAGCACGAACGTTTGTTTGACTCGATTTCTTATCGAATTACTTTGATGTGAGTCAAAACCCAAAAAAGAGCCGCATGGTGTTTAAGTCTCACGCCCAAAACATCCTTATCTTGCGGACGCTGAGGGTTTGGTTTGACTCTTTCAGCAAGAATTCATCATCCTTAAATATCTTGAAGACGAGTTATAAGGTATGACATCCGCTGAGAATTTAAAGACGGGGATGGTCATTACGGTAGGTGTTGGTAGGGATATCGAGAACGCCATCTATTTTTCCATAAAGCGATTAAATCCAGATTTTGTTGTGTTTGTGGTTAGCAGAGACAGCAAAGATGTTACAATTCCCAGAATTCTCCATGTGTTCGAGAAGAACAACACAGAAATCCCGCATTATGGTGTGGTTGTGGCTGACGATGTGGAAAATGTAGGTAAAGTACTGGAATCTACGAGGAAAGCAATATCCAAATTGAAGGAAAAAGGAATCAAACCTGATAACATAACGATGGATTATACAACCGGAACCAAACCCATGTCTGCTGGAGCTCTTTATGCTGCCATACTTGAAGGTTGTGGGATGATAAGATATATTACCGGACGGAGAGATCCAGCTATGGGTAGAGTTATTTCAGGTACGGAAGGTGTACAGGAATACCGAATAAAAGATCTGATATCCCATCTCATACTGAGAGATGCTGTTAACCTCTTCAACACATACCAGTTTGCGGCAGCAGAACAGATAATTCGGAACTTTTTCAATGGCAACGAAGAAGATCAAAAGAAAGTGTATCCTCGATTGTACACCCTCATGAAGCTATGCAGAGCTTATGAGAGGTGGGATGCATTTGATCATAAAGATGCATCTGAAGCTTTTGGAAATATTGAAAATGAGCTTCTGGGTGAATTCATAAAAGAATATCCACAGATAGGAAAAAATAAGGGGTGGGTGGAAAAAATCGCTAAATCGCTTTCTGATGAAAATGCTGCGACCTATTCAAAGGAACTGCTGGTCGATCTCTGGATGAACGCCTTAAGAAGACTCAAGGAGGGAAGATATGTTGATGCTGTTTCAAGATTTTACAGGCTGACGGAGATGATAGCTCAGTATCAGCTGAAAAAAGAATATGATATAGATACGGGAGATGTTAATCTTGAAAAAGTCCCCGAACACTTAAGGGAGAAGCTGGAGAAAGAGAAGGACGAGGAAGGTAAGGTGAAACTCTCCCTCTTCAAAGCGTACGATCTCCTCGAAGCACTTAGCGACCCCCTGGGAGCTGTTCTGAAGGATGAAAAGCAGAAGAGAAAGTTCAGGGGAATTCTCTCTTACAGAAACGAGTCAATTGCAGCACACGGCATAAAGCCTGTCACAAAGGATTTCGCTGAAAAATTTAAAGAGAGGGCTGAAGAACTGCTGAAAATTGTGGTCGATGACCTTAAGGAGCTATCCAAGAAAGCTGAATTCCCTAAACTGGTGTTCTTCTCAAAAAATTAAAGTATTAAACTCCAGAACCTTCAGCAATGAGGATGATAATCGAGCTCATACCTCTAAGAAATGCTGCATATGATGCTGTGAACAAGCACCATATTCAGGCGACCATATACTCTCTCTTAAGAGACACACCGTTCGACATTATGCATAGTCTTAAAGGGTTTAAGTACTACACCTTTTCTGACATCATGCCGCCCACGGATTTTAAAGAAAACGAACCAAAACACATTCTTTTCACCTCTCCAATGTCCTCGCTCGTAAAATTCTTAAAAGCAAGAATTAACGAAGAAGGAAAGATCAAAATAAAAGATGTGTGGTTTGAAACCAGAGCAAAAAGGATACCACAAAGGTTCACAACGAGCTGGATAACTGCAAGTCCGATAATCCTATACAAGAACTCCAGACAGAACATTTATTTCTCTTTCAAAAGGGACACAAACATGCAGTTTCTCCTTGAAAGGTTAAAGGACAACGCACTGAAACAATACAACACTTACTACGGAGATGAACTCGATTTTGAAGAACCGCTCTTCGATGTGATGCGTTTCGGAAAATCCGTCGCAGTAAAAATAACAAAAGAAAAGAAGGAGTTCATAATTATCGGAAGCACCTGGCGACTTCTTGAAAAAATCAGAGTGCCCAACTATTTGAGAAAGTTTTATCGATTTATATTTGACTGCGGTCTTGGAGAAAAAAACAGCTTGGGTTTTGGATGTTTGAACGAGCATCCCAAGTCCAGAAAACGAAATCAATGAATGGATCTCTTAATTTCGTAAAGTTCCAGCAGCGTCTTCCCAGTATCCGTAAGAGAGACGAACTTTCTTTTCCCATCGTACCGGTAAGTAATCATGCCCGCTCTCTCCATCTTCTCGAGATGGGCCTTTACGGTCGTGTCTTTGAGATTGACTTTCTTTGAAATACTGTGTTGCGTTAGCTCACCTTCCCTCAAAATCTGCGCTATCCTGTAGCGTTGCCCTCTAAACCCCGCAAACTGGGAAAGATCAAGCTTCAATAAGGGAACTTCCAGATACTCCATGCCGTCATCCTCTTTTTTGAAGATGTAAAATGCCTTACCTCCGACAGCCATCGTGAATATGTAGAGACCGAGAACCATTATTTTTGTGCCGCCGGTTATATTTGAAATAACGGTATCACCTTTTCTGCATCTAATGTTATTTTTCAGATCGGTGAGAATTACATCAAGTCTGGAAGCATCGGTTATGATTACCTTCACCTCTGGATACAGTCTTTCAATTGTATGCCTTAAATTCTCCGCTATTCCCAGAGTTTCTTTAGAACACAGAAAGTAGACCTCGTCAATCCCGCTGTGATGTCTAAACCCTTCCAGAATGGGCTCTTCTTTTTCACCCACGGTGGTTATCATTATCTTCTTCATGACCTCACCGCGAGCAGCACCCATGTTTTAAAGAACCCGCGGGATTTTATAAAATTAATGTCGGGTGCTGCCCGCTCGGTCATAGAAAAGAGCTCCCCTTTCCGTGTGGATTTCTCGCATTTAAGGCATCACCTACTCAGTTTTATTCTTGTTTATGTGAGCTTTTCATACAAAAATTTTGCTCTGAACATTTAGCAAAATCATCTAAATAATTAGTTAATTTTCAACAGACAATTCCGGGAGTTATGTTCCTCTTGATTTTTTATTTACCATTTCTTCCAGCTCCTTCTCCCACCTCACCGCACCCAGCGTGTATTTTTTCTCGTTCGCTTTACCCTCAAGCAGTTTTAGTATAATCTCGACAACCTTAGTAGGAAAAAGATCGGTGGTATCAATCTCATACGCTTTCTTCCATCTTCTGAGGTGATAAGCTTCCTGGGTTATCACATCAAGGATTTCCGCCTCCACATTCTCCTCCACCTTAAATTCATTCCATCCCTTCTTCCTCAACCTATCTCTCAACATATCCGGTTTACACCTCAGCACGACCAGAACATCCACATCGAGGTGGTGAGTGAGGTGTCCCTCAACGATCACATTTTCAAGTTTCTTCTCTTTAACATGTTTCCTTAACTTTTCGACATCAACAACGTGACACCCTCTTTCTTCGTCATAATCGATTATAGCATCTGCCTCTTCAGCAAGCTCGTTAACACTTACAACCTTCCAGCCAAGCTTTCTGGCCAATGCTTCGGCCACGCTGCTTTTACCCGTACCGGGAGTTCCGGTTATTCCAACAACCCTTACCTTTTCCCTCTCCGTTTTCATCCCGACACCTACCAGCTACCGCTCACCATGAGGATTTTAAGCTGAGTGAGTAAACCACCCATAATGGATTTTGCGCGCTCAAGCAGCTGCTGAAAATAGAAGTAGAGCACATCCAGTGGAGAAGACTTGAGGGTTCCTTTCCATTCAACTATGCCGGAGGACTCGTCAAAACAGCGCAGCGTGATCGGAGAGTTAGTATCAAGCACACCTTCAATTACGATATGATTAGTGCCTTTTTCAAGCTCGGAAGGTGTGGGCCTCCACCCTTTTCCCGAAGAGAATACGGAGATGTTTTTACATACTCCTGTGGAAAAAACGTAGAGGTGGGTTACATTACCATGAATGTACGCGCTCCTGACTTCGATTTTTGGGGGTACGATGGCATGAACCGTGAGCATTGTTCTTTCCACTGTATTTCCCGATTCCATCAGCTCGACTTTGATGTAATGCTCTCCCGCTTCCTCCAGCCGCATGGGAACAGCGGCAATGATTTTTTTTTTGTCCCCCAGCTTGATTTCTCTTTCGTTTATTTCCAGAGAGATGTTCTCTCCCGGAGAATTAGAGATTTCAAAGGTGATGTTGAAGGTTGAGTTAACTCTGACCGTTCTGGGATAAATGATGTTCCTGATAAAAACTCTGGTGGCTCCAGTTACCGTGAAGTTTAAAGAAATATAATTGCCCGCATTATCAAATATGTGCACCGTTCTATCATTTCCAACGGGTAAAAAAAGAAGCTGGCTGTTAATCCCGTTTTCCACATCTATTCTGTAAAGCTTTACATCATTTCCGACATAAATCTTTGTGCCCTCACCACACCCTCTGGTATTAAGCAGCACTTTAATCTCGCCATCTTTCGGTACCTCTCTTCTCATCAGAACAGCGCTCCAGCATCGTGGTGCTGTATGCACCTCCGGAGATACCGTCATGTTCAGGACATTTACTCCACCACTACCATAATAACTGTTAAGGGTGAGGGGGCACAGATACTCATAACGCGGATCGAGGTTCTTGCTCGAAAAGACACGCCAGTAAACATAGCGCATCTTTCCCGCTTTTTCAATCACATATTTCTCATCATCCTTCACCTTCAGTATGTTTGCGCCCTTGCAAGGGAGCAGGACAAGCCTGTCAACCTTCGTGGTTGACGGCAAAATCTTTGCAAAAACCACATTCTCGACCCCAAAACTCATCTTGGATGATGCGGTTTCCAGAACAATTTTATCTCTGGGTAACTTTTTTTCAGCGGAAATAACATCGAAAATGGGGTCTTTCGCATCCCATTTAACATCTGCCACTCCCACACCTTTGATCATAATATCATTGCTTATTTTGTTGTCACGGTAAGAGCTGAAGTACACGTGCGTGGCATCGAGATTTCCTATCTCAAGCCAGAGAACATCCACGGGAATCCACCTTCCGTAAATATACACCTCCGCTATTGCGTGGCTTTCCCACCCGTTCTTACCCAGCGCATAAACATAAGAGTACTTCGCGGGGATACCCACGGCTCTCGCGAGAGCTATGAACAGTGTTGTGAACTCCGCGCACACACCCCTTCTGTGCTTGAGAACCCAGAGTGCATCCTTATTTTCTGTGGCATACCTCTCATCGTACTTCACATTCCGGTTGACCCAGATGGCGAGCTTTGCAACTTTCTCGAAGTCATCACTTGTGCCGCTCACTATTTTTCTTGCGAGCTCCCTTATCTCGGGCGCGTCACTCTGTATGTTCTCGGTTGGGGCGAGATATTTCCAGACGCTGAGTGGCGGGGGGGATGAATTATTCATTTCATAATTGTTCGTGAGATAGAACGCTTCTGTCCTGACCCTGAATTCCAGGTGATAATGATAGGGGCTCGTGGGATCAGAAACTCTGAGCTGGCATATCGTGTTGTTCTCAGCATCCCTCACAAGGTGGCAGTCCTTGGGATATTCCAAAACCTGCTGCCACGGGCTAGAGGAAGGTACGGATAGGTTAATCGCCAGTTCATCAGCCTTCCCGCTGAAGCTAACAACACCTTCCATGATCACCCGCGCCTCCATGAATGAAACATATCTCGCTTCCTCGGGGCTCAGCTCGATAGCATATGTTATCTTCCCGAAAAAGCAGAAAACCAACATCAGAAAAAGGCAGCTCGCAACAATCCTTCTCTTTTTGGATGCGCTGCGCTTAACAGATTTAAAGGTTAGTTCATTCATTATTTTCATCATAAGGGAAAATTATGATAGGGGTGATTAATAAATGTTTGAAATCTGGACCGAGAAATACAGGCCCAAAAGGCTTGATGAGGTGGTGGATCAGGAACATGTTGTCCCCAGACTCAAGGCGTTTGTGCAGAACAAGAACATCCCCAACATGCTTTTCGCCGGGCCTGCGGGAGTTGGAAAAACGACCTGTGCCATAGCCCTCGCAAGAGAGCTCTACGGAGATGAGTACTGGAGACAGAATTTTCTGGAAACAAACGCTTCAGATGAGAGAGGCATCAACATCATAAGGGGGAAAATAAAGGAGTTTGCAAGAACAAAGCCAATAGGTGATATAGGTTTCAAGATCATATTTCTGGATGAGGCTGACGCCCTAACTCAAGAGGCACAGCAGGCCCTGAGAAGAACCATGGAAAAATACGCAAACACCACAAGGTTTATTCTCTCCTGCAATTATTCCTCCAAGATAATCCCCCCGATACAGTCGAGGTGCGCGGTTTTCAGGTTTAAGGCCATACCTCCGGAGAGGATGAAGGAATACCTCCGAAAGATCTGTCAGAATGAGGGCATTGAGATTACCGAAGAAGGTCTTGATGCCGTTGTCAGGGTTTCTGAGGGTGACATGAGACAGGCGATAAATGTCCTGCAGGCTGTGTCCATAACAACCAGGAAACTGACAGTGGAGAGCGTTTATGAAGTGGCTGCCTCACTCAAGCCGGAGGAAGTTAAGGATATTCTGGAGCTGTCCCTTAAGGGGAACTTCACACAGGCAAGGGACAAGCTGATAGAACTCATGGTCGAGAGAGGGATGTCCGGAGTTGATGTGATAAAGGCTATCCACAGGGAGATACTCCACCTTCCGGTTGAGGAGAGGGAAAAGGCATACTTGATTGACAAGCTGGGTGAGTGCGAGTTCAGGATTATGGAGGGCGGAAGTGAGGACCTGCAGATAGAGGCATTCCTTGCGCAGGTTGCAGCGCTGAGAAACACAACGATAAGGTAACGCTTAACTTTTGCTTTCTTTTTTATTTCTCATATTACTTTACCATCATTTTGAGAGAAGAGAACAAAGAGAAAAAGAAAACAAGGGAGTAATTTCAAGCCGTTGTTGGATTATCTCAGCTTCAGTATTTGCCGCTGAGTGTTCCAGCGTTCTTCTTCGGCTGTGTGAATCCCTGAGGTATGAAATAGATCTCTGTCTGAAGGTTGTAACACTTACCCGGCTTGGCCCCGCTTATTGTTACGCTTCCTGACACGACCTTCTGCTCTCCGGGTTGCAGAGTTATCGGCGCCCCTGTTAGTGTCGCAGCAATTCCGTTGAACGTGATCTCTGTAACATTAACAGGAATTTCCATTCTGTTCTCCAGCTGTATCTGGAAGTTTACATTGCCGTTTGTATCTGACGTCAATGTAAATGTTCCTGTCGGTACAACGGTGTTCACCATATCAAATCCTGTTGCACCTCCAGCTCCGCAGGCTCTGTTGGAGAACACTTGGTAGTAAAGTATAGCTCCGACTATCGCTATCGCCAGCAGTGCCCAGCCGTAGGTCATCAAGTATTCGGTTGCTGCCTGACCTTTTCGCATAGCGGTTTTCATATCAACACCTCCGTAGAGCATTAAGTTGGTTGTTATTGTAGTCTAACCCATATATAAATGTTTTTACGGACACCCACTTCACCGGGAAATGAAAAGAAGCGGGAAGAACCAAAACACAAATCCGAGTCGTTATATTCAAGCTTACGTGTCATTTTTTGCTTGAGGTCTTTTTCCTTGAGCTTGGGGTGCTGCTCTTTGTTGTTTTCTTTTCCTTAAGCGTCTTTTCTTTCCCTTCCGATTCCTCCTCTTCCAGCAGTTTGTTCATCTTGTGGTCATCCCACGCTATCCACGCGATGAGCAGCCCCAGAAAGAAGATGAACAGACCAAATACACCCTCGAATACTATCTTCAAGCTTCTCCACAACTCATTTCCAAAGTACGGAATGTTGCCAATGTACCAGTAAATTCCGGCAGCCATCAGCAGAATTCCTATAACCATCTTGATCGCGTTATTCATACCACCACCCCGTTCAGTTTTTTATTATGATTCTTAGGTAGAAAAAGAGAAATTTAAAAATATATACAACCATCACGGAAATTTTAAAGGCGTTTTCTCTCGGCAACCATGTTCTGCTAACCTTAAAAAGCTTCCCGCTTAGCTTTGTAACATGCGCTTCTTTCCCTTTTCCATGGTTCGCCCCGGACAGAAAGAGATGGTTGAAGCTGTTGAAGAAACTTGTAAGGCTGGAGGCGTCCTGCTGGTTCACGCCCCCACAGGAATAGGTAAAACAGCCGGAGCCCTTGCACCCGCTTTGGAATATGCTGTGGAACACGACAAAGTTGTGGTGTTCCTGACACCCAGACACACACAGCACAAAGTGGCGATCGATACCGTTAGAAGGATAAATAATAGAGCCGGGGTGCACCTCAAGGTTGTGGACATAATCGGGAAGAAATGGCTCTGTAAAATGGAGGGAATAGACACGTTAAGCTCTTCAGAGTTCAATGAATACTGCAGAGCTCTGAAAAAGAACGAATCCTGTCCGTACTACAACAGCACATGGGATGGAAAGGGCGGACTGAGCAAAAAGGCGGAAAGCATTTTGAAGAGCGTGAAGAGAGACGTGTTATATGCTGAGGATGTCCATGCTATCTGTGATGACCTCTGCCCCTACGAAATAATAATGCAGGCTACCAGAGATGCCAATCTGCTCATAGGGGATTACTACCACATTTTCCATGAGAGCGTAAGAAAGAGCTTTCTTGGCAGAGCCAACAAAAAGCTGGAAGACACGATAGTGGTGGTTGATGAAGCCCACAACCTACCATCACGGATAAGGGAGCTTATGAGCACATCAACATCCATCCTTGCCATAAAAAAAGCGGAGCGCGAAGCTGAAGCTTTTGGATATGACGATTTGGCTGAGATGTTAGGTCTCATTAGAAAAAAGGTCGCAGAAAGGTTGAAAGATAAGTTCAAAAGTGATGGCATCACCCAAGCTTACATTGGGAGGAGCATGCTCATCGATGCTGTGGAGGAATCAGGCACCGGTATGGACGAGATGCTCGATTACATGGAGGAGGTCGCCGATGAAGTGAGGGAGGAGAAAAAGCGCTCCTATATCGGCGGATTTGCGTCATTTCTCAGGAGGTGGATGGAAGAAAAAACGATATACTGCAGAATTGCGGAAAGAACCAAGACCAAAAAGGGAAATGTGAATTACAGGCTTCTCCTTTACTGTATGGATCCCTCACCCCTTGCTTCAGAAGTGTTCAAAGAAGCTCATGCAACCATTTTAATGTCGGGAACTTTGCTCCCCCTTGATATGTATGCTGATGTGCTTGGCGTGTCTGAATCTAAGGCGAGAAAGCTGAAGCTTAAGTCGCACTTTCCGAGGAACAACAGGCTGGAAATTGTGGTGGATGATGTCACCACGCAGTACAGCAAGAGGGACGAAAAGAATTTTGAAAAAATAGCGAGGTATTTGGTGAGCATAATAAACATGTCTCCGGACAACGTCTGCGTTTTCTTTCCCAGCTACGAGCTCCGTGACATCATGGCTGAAATGATAACGATATCCGTGCAGAAGGAGGTGTTGATGGAAACGCAGGGGATGAGCAAGAGCAAGAAAGCCGAGCTCTTCAGCAGATTTGTGAGGGCAGTGGAGCATGAAGGTGCATGTCTGCTCGGTGTCATCGGAGGTAGCTTCGATCAGGGAGTGGACTTCCCCAACAATATAGTCAAGTGTGTGGTGATAGTCGGCCTGCCTCTGGAAAAGCCGGATCTGCTCACGGAGGCGATGATAAACTACTATGAGGCGAAGTTCGGGAGGGGATGGGATTACGCTTACATTTACCCCGCAATCGTCAAGGCTCAGCAAGCCGCGGGAAGGGCCATAAGAAGCGAGAGGGACAGGGCGGTAATAGTTTACATGGACAGACGCTACCTATGGGCCAGTTACCGAAAGTGCTTTCCCTCAGAAACAAGGTTCGTCGTTTCAAGAACACCCGCTGAACTGATAAAAAGGTTTTTCAACCAGTCAAGCTAGCTTTGCAGCACTCTTCTTAAGGTTCGTCATATTTCCACAGCCTTTTTCATCATCTCCCTGATAATTGACGGTTCCTTTAGCGCCTGCTCGAATTCTTTTGGGGTTAGCGGTATTAGGTCAACACGTGCCTCAAAATCAAACAGATCCGAAATTTTTCTGATCCTGTAAACGAGTTTCACACCTTCAAAATCTTCAGCCACAACTATAACATCAATATCGCTTAGCTTGTTGATCCATTCTCCAGAAGCATAACTGCCTACAAGATAGACATGCTTAAGCTTCTTCAGCCTTTCCTTCAGCCTTGGTTTGATCTCCTTCAGTCTTCGGATAACTTCCTCTCTATCCATTGAAACAGTACCTCCGCGTTGCTTATGTAGTACTCCGCCACTTCCCTATCGTAATGCTTGTAAGGCACATCTCCGATCACATCAGGGTAACGGGTTGCTATGAATTCCGTGCTCAGTCTTCTCAAAAAATCGAACAACTTTCTGTCAACCTTCAGCTCGTTTCCCAACACCACGAGGGAATGTGTAGGGGGAGGAACCTCCCTTTTCTTTTTGAGATAAAGAGCCTTTAAAGCTTTCTCAACAGCCTGCTGACAGAAAAATGCCGATGCATAATAATAGCTGTCTTCAAGTAATTTTTTCGCCACTTCCAGATCCTTCCTCGCCTGCTCAAACCACAGCTGTATTCTGTTCATCATGATATTTTAGGGGGGTCTGAAAGTTAATAATAATATGGTAGTTGGTCGTGTTGAGAAACGCTCCTTGCAATCCAATACCTTTTTAAAATTATGAACATATGTCCATAACTATGCCAAGGCCAAAAAAGTGCAGGATGATAGGAGAGATGCCGGAAGTGCTCTTCTTCAAGCCCAGAGGAATTCCTACGAGGGATCTTGAGATCGTGGAGCTCAGCATGGATGAGCTCGAAGCAATCAAGCTAAAGGATCTGGCGGGATTGAGCCAGGAAGAATGTGCCAGAAAAATGAGCATATCCAGACCAACATTCCACCGCATACTTAAGGATACAAGGAGAAAAATTGCCGACGCGCTGATAAACGGTAAGGCCATAAAGCTGGATGAAAGGGTAAAGGTTATTGATGCTCGTAGATTCAGGTGCAGGAACTGCATGCACGAGTTCACCATACCTCACGGAGAAAGGGTCATCAATCACGTGTGTCCTTCATGCGGAAGCGATGATTTTGAGTGTATGTATAGAGTGGTGTGGAGGTGAGAAACATGCCGTGGTCTGGCAGGTTTGGAAGAATGCGCGGCTGGAGGTGTTTCAGAAGCTCAGGCGGGTTCTGGAGAGCGGGCCTTGGAAGAGGTCGAGGCGGGGGAGTGAGGGCAGGTGGCCCGACAAAGTGCGTCTGCCCCAACTGCGGATACGAAATACCGCATGTGAGAGGAAGGCCGTGCTCAGCAGAAACCTGCCCCAAGTGCGGCACGCCCATGGTTGGAAAGTGGGAGTAAAAGAGGTGGTATGTGATGAGAGTTTGCATCCCTGCGGTAGGAAGCGATATGGAAAGCAAGATTTGCCCTATTTTTGGCAGGGCTCCGTATTTTGTTTTTGTGGATGTAAATGAGGGGAATATCTCGAGCTGGAACAGCGAGAAAAACCCTGCTGAATATGCGAGGGGCGGAGCGGGCATAATGGCCGCTCAGAAAGTTGTGGATGCGGGCTGCAAAGCTGTGATAGCCATTTCCATCGGGCCTAAAGCCTACGATCTTCTCAAAGCTGCCGGCATAAAAATTTACAGAGGGTTTGAAGCTTCTGTACGGGAAAATGTGGAGAAGATGATCAGGAATGAGCTTGAGGAGATCACGCAGCCCGTGCCCGGAAGGTTCGGACGGGGCGGCAGAGGTTTCGGAAGGAGGGGCGGATGGTGGTAAGTAAATCCGATTTGCTTGAGGGAGTTAGAGCGATGCGAAATGTAGGCATAGCCCTATTTCTGCTCTTCCTGTTAAAATTTGTGACAGGCGTTATTACACATGCCCATGTTCTTGTTGCCGATGCTCTCCACTCCCTGGTGGATTTCTCCGCCATCCTTGCCGTGCTTGTGGGCATGAAACTTGCCACAAAACCCCCCTCCGAAAGGTTTCCTTACGGATACTACAAGGCCGAGTCCCTTGCGGCGCTTTTCGTATCGCTCATCATTCTCTACGGAGCCTACGAACTTGTTCTCAACACGATAAGAAAATGGGGATCGGGAACGCACATACTGTCCGTGCCCATAGCCGCTCTCATGGCTCTCGTGTCAGCAGTCATATCCTATGCCATAGCAAGGTATGAGGAAAGAATCGCGGATTTGACGAATTCCGATGCGATACGCGCCAGTTCAAGGGAATCCCTGCTTGATGTTTTTTCCTCCGTGCTTGTGCTGATTTCCGTCCTTCTGTCAGGAACCAGCTTTGGATTTGTGGAAAGCATCGTTACGGTCATAATCAGCCTGCTCGTCATAAAGATCGGATTGGAAAACGTATACATGAGCATACTTGCCCTGATGGATGTAAGTCCCAGCAAGGAAATGGAGAAGAGGGTCAGGGAGACTATAGAGGCTGTGTCTGGAGTTGTGGATTACAGAGATCTCCGATTGAGAAGAGCGGGACCATTCATACTTGGCGAGGTTACCGTAACCACACATCCCAAATTGAATATTGAGGAGGCTCACGAGGTTGCGGATACCGTTGAGAAGAGGGTTAGAGAGAATGTGCCGCAGATCGAGCATTTTGTGGTACATGTGGAACCGCAAGAAAAGAATGAGCTGAAAATCGTTGTACCTGTGGAAGAAAATGCAGGGATGAAATCGAGACTCGCAAAAAAGTTCAGCAGAGCGGAGGGGTTTGTTGTGGTGGAGGTGGATAAAAAGAGCAGCAGCATTAAATTATGTGATTTCTTAGAAAACTTGCAAAAACAAAAAAAGATTAGAGCGGGGGTTGCAGTTGCAAAGCAGCTTTTAAAGTCAGTGGATTTTGATGTTGTTCTCACAAAAGAAATCGGCGAAATTGCATATTACACTCTCAGAACCGAGGGTAAGGATGTCTACAGGGTGAGCTGCGAGACCGTTGGAGATGCTGTGAGGCTTTTCCTTGAAGGGAAGGTGGAAAGAATGGAAAGACCCACAAAAGAGAAGGTTTAAGGAGGTGATGAGATGCTCGTCGCTATTCCGCTGGAAGAGAACAAGGATCTTGAATCCGCTGTAGCTGAGCACTTTGGCAGGGCAAGGTTCTTCCTCATCTATGACACGGAGAGCAAAGCCCACAGGATAATCGATCTTGTGAAGAAGGAAGAGGGTGTATGCGCTCCTGCCGCTGTGCTTGTGGAGCTGGGTGTGGGTGCTGTGTACGTTCTTGGCATGGGATACAGGGCAAGGTGTATGCTGGAGGAAGCCGGAGTTGTGGTTCTCACCGGCCCGTACAGAAGGGCCAAAGATGTTGTGGAGAACCTCGACAGGCTGGAGAGATTCGAGGGCGGATGTTCACATCACTGAAGTTCACCTGTGTGAGGAGTCGCAGATGAGCGGTGCAGTATGACATTCAAGCTATGTGTGCTTTCCGGAAAGGGCGGGGTTGGCAAGACAACGGTGACTGCCGCTATTTCCATGTGCCTCGCGGAAAAATTGAAAGTCGTAGCTGTCGATGCTGATGTCGAATGCCCCAACCTTCACATAGTTTTGAGAGCGGGAAAGCTCGCGAAAGAAAAGGAGGTTTTTTCCTTCTTACCGGAGATAGATGAAGATAGCTGCGTAAAATGCTACAGGTGTGTTGATGCCTGCAGAAGAAATGCCCTCTTCAGGGTGAAGGGGAAAGCACCCATTCTGATCGAGGAGCAGTGCAACGGGTGTGGAGCCTGCATCATTGCATGTCCTGCGGGAGCCATAAGGAGAAAGAAGGTCTGCGTGGGGGAGATTAAAACGGGAAAGATTAAGGAGAATCTCCACATCATCTCAGGAGAGATGAAAGTCGGGAATGAGGAGCCAACACCGGTGGTCAGAGAGCTCATGAAAGTTGTTGAAGAACGTGAGAATGATTTTGATTTCGTGGTGGTGGATGCTCCTCCCGGCGTGAAGTGCAATGTCGTGGCCTCTCTTGAGAAGTGTGACGCTGCTCTTCTCGTTATGGAACCCACACCGTTCGGAATTGAGGATGCGAGAAGGGTTGCGGAGCTTATAAGGTTGATGAAGAAAAGTGCTTTCATTGTGATCAATCGTGCTATTGATCCCAAAGGGGATTTTGAAAAAATCAGGAAAATCTTTCCGTTTCCTGTTATTGGTGTTATTCCCTATTCCGAAAGTGCAGTTGCACTTTACTCGGAAGGAAGGGTCGATGAGATTGAAGGAATGAACAGCATTGTTGCAAAACTGGATGAACTCCTGAAAAGGTAGATGGTGTGTGCCGATGAAAAAAATCGTCGTTGCCTCCGGAAAGGGTGGAGCAGGCAAAACGGTTGTGGCGTCATCCATATCCTGGATTGCGTCCCTTGAGCATAATGTTGTGGCTGCCGATTGCGATGTTGATGCACCCAACCTCCGTCTCATCCTCGGAAAGGATAAAGATGATGGGTTTGATTGGATGGAGGTGAGCACCTCAGAAAAAGCTTTCATAAACGAAAAGAGATGCATCGGTTGTGGAAAATGCATGGATGTATGTGTGTTTGATGCCATGAAACGGCATCATGATGGCGGTGCGCCTCAGCTCAAGTACATTTACTGCGAGGGTTGCGGTGCGTGCACGCTGGTGTGCCCAACGGGAGCGATAAATATAAAGGCTGTGAAAAACGGCAGGGTGGGGTGGTGCAGGGTAAATCGTAACCTGTTCCTCGTCTGTGGCGAGCTTTATGTGGGAGAATCCGCAAGCGGAAAAATCGTGGTTGATGTGAAGAAAAAGGCTGTGGAAATCGCAAGAGAAGTGCGTGCGGATGTAATGGTGGTGGATGCCTCAGCCGGAATAGGATGTCCGGTCATAGCATCTCTTGCATTTATGGATCATGCCCTGCTTGTTGGGGAACCCACCCCGACGGGAGTAAGCGACCTCGTCAGGATGCTTGAGCTTGCCGATCACTTCGGGATAAGAAAAAGCATTATCATAAACAAGTACAATCTGAACAACACATGGCGTAATAGAATCGAGAAGCTTGCAAGGGAGTACGGATCGGACGTAATCGCAAAAATTCCACATGATAGAAAAGTCATAGAAGCGGTAAACCATCTTACACCTTTGCCGAAATATGACGAACGTTACAGGAAGCTGTTTGAAGATCTTTTGGGCGTTCTACTCTGAGAAAAACAGCTTCCTGTAGGGATCGTTTATCCTTACCACCACAACCCTTCCTACTCTTTCTCTGACCACGATTCCTCTTTTCTCCAGACGCCTCACTGCGCGGTGAACTCGCAGCTTGTCCAGATTTGCCTGCTTTGCTATCCTCGCTTGGGTGCTCTCACCGTTGCTGTCCATCAAAACTCGCATGATTTTCGCTTCGTCATCCCTCAGCAAAGCAAGAACAAGCTTCCTCTGTTTTAGATCATTCCCGAGGGATGGAGAAAGCAGATAATAAGTGAGGGTTCCTATAAGCAGGCCCAGCGATGCCATGAACGGGATGAAGAGGTAGATGGGGATGGCGCATCCGCACACGTTGCCTGTGAATATGTGCTCCTGGACATAAATGGATGAGGTGGCAACGACAAAAACAAAAATGGAGAGTATGAGCACCGCAACCATTATTTTCTTGTGGAAAGTGCGGGCTGAATATTGAGGGGGCATAGGGAAGCAAAAGCAATCAAAACTTTTATATATTAGTTTTTATCCTTAAACTTTAATGGCAAGAAAGAAGAGGTCGCTAGTAAATTTCATAACTGAAAACATATCCATGTCCTTAAAGCACAGCGTGAGTTACAGAGAGTTTATTCTTACATATCTTTTGGATATTATGTTCCTGTCCTGTCTGTTTTATGCGTTGATACAGATGGGACCGGCCATTATATCCGCCCTGAGCACAATAAGTAAAACCGGAAGCTTGGCGGCTCTACCATCTGAAAGGACCACCAGCATCGTAGTGAGAATGTGGATGATGTTTGCTGCGTTCACACTGTATTATCTCGCGAAGCTTTGTCTGTACAATGCATTTCTTGTGAGGTTTGACGAAATGAGACGCAAAAAGAAAGTGGATACTCTCCGCAGTTCTTTATCTTATGGATTAAAGAGGATTCCAGTGGTTATCGCAATAATAGCTTTTATCCTTCTTTTATCAGTAGCCGGTATAGATGTGCTCAAAAGTATGGGGAAAAGCTCCGCTACGGAGTTACTTCGTGACGCTTATTCTATAATACTCTCACTTGGATTCTTGTTATCAATCCCTTACGCTGTGCTCAAGAGGACGGGCGTCATCGAATCAATAAAGAAGTCTTGGATGGTGTTTCTCGATAACCCTCTGGAGTTGCTTGTCATATATTTATGTGGAGCAATCATCAACCTTGTCATAATTTTCGCGTTCCTAATACCCGCGGGTTTTATAATCCTCAAAGTCTTATATCCAGCTCTGATCCCACTGGGAAAAAGTGCATCAATGTCCGCATCGCAGGCGAAAGCCTATGAACTGGTGATATCCCTTATCAAAGCAATTCTCCAGAACAAAGCCACTGTTTTTGTTGGGGGTTGCGTATTCCTTGTCGGAGCGACACTTTCATTTCTGTTTTACACATCATATATTGCCGGTGTGTTCAGAAGGTTCGAGAAAAGGTGATTCCTCAATTCCAATTTTTTTGACTTAGAACACATCCCAGAACCTGTCCTTCTTCCTCATTATTTCCGCTATTTCCTCCAGCGCAACCTTATGATGATCGGCCAGCAAATCCTCATTCTCCCTCAGAAGTCTGTAATCGTCCTTTGAAAGAGCCGTGTAATATATGGCTCCTCTCTTCAAGTTCCTGTCCACCACCCCGCCGTCAACGGAAATCGCAACTCTCTCCCCAATTTCGGCCTTGCCAACATTTTCACCCATCTTCTGGATGGCGTGAACCGTTCCAACAATTTTACCCTCCTCATCCATTAGATCAACTTTCTGCTGTAAGGTGCCCGCCAGAACCTCCACCCCGATGATGGCCGGCTTGCTCTGCCTGAAAACGAACTCCGGCAGGAATCTTATTTTAGCTGGTAGCTTTACTCTTGAAAGCACCTCTGCCTTTCTTTTCTCCTCCAGCTCTTTCAGATATGCTTCATACTCATCCATCAGCTTGTAGATAACCCTGCCACGTATTATCCTTATCTTAGCTTGCTTTGCATATTCCTCCGCTTCTTCGCTGACCTTCACGTTGAACGCGAAAACAACACGGTATTCTTCCTTCATCTCCTCAAGCCACACAAGATCCTTCTTGCTTACAGTTCCTATGCCAAACTTTCTTATGGGTATTTCCTTTTCTTTTAGCATCTTTGCCAGAGCTTCCAGACCACCAAGCGTATCTGCCTTTATCACCACACCCTCGCTTTCCTCGCGTATATCCAGGCTCTCTATCTCGAGCCTTATCTCGCACTTGGCCTTCTCAAGCTCCTCCTCGTTTCTTATGGCAAAGATCGGCGCGCCAGCAACAGCCTTCTCTATATCCGGCGCGGCAACCCTGACACCGCACGCTGCAGAAACTTCCTCGACCTGCACAAACTGCTTTTCAACCCTCATCTCCTTCAAAGGAGCGGGTTTGAAAAGTCCCTTAATGCGTGTGACAACCACCCCCTCAAGCCCACCTATCACAAGCACATCATCCTTTCTCATCATCCCGTCATAGAGTATCACATCAGCAACCTTACCGAGGCCAGGTACCTCCTTTATCTCCAGAATGACACCCCTGCCCATGCCAACGGGATTAATCTCAAGCCTTTTTTCCAGGTACCTCTGCACAAGTCCTGTCATTATTGCCAGCAGCTCGGGTATGCCCTCTCCCGTCTTGGCGGAGATGGGAATCAAGGCAACCGTCTTTGTAAAGTCCGTTATCCTGTCAAATCTCTCAGCATAAACCCCGTGCTCCGCGAGCTGCCCTATGAGCTCGTAGATCTTTGTTTCAAGCAGTGCTTTCACCCTTTCTGGTTGTTTCTCAATGCTATCAAGGAAGCACGCGTCCTTAACGGGGACCCAACCCGGAAGCTTGTCTATTTTGTTAGCGGCAACCACAAAAGGTGTTCTGTACTGCTTCAGGATGTTTATCGACTCAATTGTCTGCGGTTTCACACCTTCGGTCACGTCAACGAGAAGTATGGCTATGTCTGCGAGAGCCCCACCCCTCTTTCTCAAAAATGTAAACGCCTCATGTCCGGGTGTGTCGATGAAGAGAAGCCCCGGAACTTTTATATCTATGTTCCACTTTTTGAGGAGAGGTGCGCACTTTCGCTTTATTATGTCGGATGGCACCTCGCTTGCGCCAATGTGCTGAGTTATCCCCCCTGCTTCCTTTGCGGTTACAGCCGTACCCCTGATGTAATCGAGAAGAGTTGTCTTTCCGTGATCCACATGGGCCAGAACGCTGATTATCGGCTGTCTTATGGGCATGGGTTGTATTAAGCGGGATAGCTTTAAAAAGACCTCGGAAATTGGACAAGTTCTGTTAAGTGTTGCATTGCAGTTGAAAAATTTAAGCTATCCGGTATTGTGTAAAACATGTGGGAAAATCTTACAAATTTGTGGATAAATGAAAAGAACGGGGCGTATGCTCAAAACAAAGGGTCGAACTTTACGATTTTAAATGATGGTTAACGGTGTTGTCGTTCACGATGATTAGAAAACGGGGATTAAATGGTGAGGGATTACGGCTCGGAGTTTAAATTCGACAATAACCTATGGAATGAATTTATAAGGATTAAATGGTGAGGGATTACGGCTCGGAGGAGAAAAATGGTTCTTGGTTTTTGGCCGGATTGCCATGATCTGCGGAGTTTCGGAGTTTTTATGCCCATCATCCTTGCCCTGAGGAACAATAAGACTCTGCTTCACATAGTTTTGGTCTTTTCCTGATAACTGTATCGGGGGTTCATAATCCTTTGTAACAGTGGTCAGAAATGACCCGGGATGAAATAAAGGAAGATTTTGTGACTGTTATTGGTATGGGGTATTTCATAACCGGAGTTGTCTCCTTGCTCAAATACAGCCGCACACCACTTATCCTTGGCTTGGTTCTTTCTGGGCTGTGTGGGGTTTTTGATCACACTGTTTAGGATAAAGCGAAGGTTCGTTGCGTACACGGTGGCTTTTTCGATATTCTTCATTCTCGGGTATATAACGGGTTGCATTCTGGGAATTTATACATTCAGGCCGGAAGGTCTGATTTACTGGTACGCGGTGGGTATGGTTTGCGGAATTGCTGTTTACTTGCTGAAAAACAGAGGGCTCTCAAGCACATCGTGAATTTATTTTATTTTTGATCTGTGGGCATCATCTATTGGTTTTGAAATTTGATTGTATGAGTATATATTGTTATTTGGATAACATTCCAGAAAACAGTACCAAAATTTATATAATTAAAACACAGAAGTCATTTATAAAGAGTGACAATAAAGGAGGCTGCTCGATGTCCTCCAGATATAATGGCACAACAAAATGGTTGGACACATACTATAAACAAATCGAGAGACAGCTTCGATCGCCAACATCCCTTGAGCTCGATGGTAATGTCATTATTTCTCTCAGTTCCGATCATCACATCGGGCATGTGGACTGTGATGAGCATCTAATAAGAAAATATTTTTCGGAAGCGATCGGAGCGGGTGTGAGAACTCATTTTCTTGCTGGGGATGTTGTTGAGAGCGCTTACAACCTCAGAGTCTCTGAAGAGCTTGGAGAAGCTATAGTGGGTGAGCAGGTGGAAAAGTTCAAGAAATGCCTGCCGGAGGTTGAGAACAATAGGTACTACCTCTTGCTGGGCAATCACGACATTCATGCTGCCGGTATTCTGCTCGGAAAGGAATCAGGAAAGATCGGATGGAAGGATGCCGAAGGGGTGTTCAGGGAGGTTCTGGAAGATAGGAAGGACATTGAAGTTATTGGTGTTGGGTTTGCGAGGGTCGGGCTCAACGGCGAATACATCATTGATCTTTTACACCCGCAGGGAAACAACGGAGGGTGTATAGAGAAGTATGCCGATTACTACATCTCAAAAAGTATAAGGAAGGGTTATAAGGCTCCTAATCTTTCTGATTTTGGACACTACCACCAGAAGAAACTGGTGCGTGGCAATTACTGCCCGGTGATGCAGAACGGAAGTGCTCTGAAGAATCGGAATGGTAATGGGAATGGGTTTGGATGGATAGTTGAGCTCAGAGGAGAGCCTAACGGAAAATCCACAATGGTTGTGTATGAACCAATTTAAAATGAGGATATAGGTTGAGTTGTGGTGCTATCTTAATGACGAGGATATCAAATATCACTCTAAGGAACCATGTCCGGCTCCATAAAAGAATGGCTTCGTGGCTGGGAAAGGATTTTTGATGCTATTGATGAAGAAGATCTCAAGAAATTGTTGCCATGATAAACACACAATCATTTACCGAATGGATCAAATACGATTACGGACACTCAATTAAAAAAATTCTTCAGATGGCTAGGAAAAGAGGATTTAATTTCATGGCTGTGAAATGCAGCGATGTTAAGAATAAAAAGCTTCTGAGGAGGGAGTTTCTGTCGATGAAAATAAAGAACGTTCAGTTTGACAGACACAGTGCTATAATCATCGTTCACAGAAAAACGGGTTATGGAAGGATAAGACTGTTTCTTCCGTGCCGTATCTTGCGGAGTGTAGGAACATGCATCCATTTAAGGATTAATTCGGGGCATGGCTCTGGTTATCTCTGAGAAATTTCAGAAGGTTACCATACAACTCGCTGAGAAGCATACCAGAGCAACACATTTGGCTAACTTTCTTACGGAAGTGCAGATGAAGGAGTTCTTTGGCTGTGTTCAGGATAGTGACATGGCTAGGCGTTTACATGCATCTATTTCCGGCAGAGATGTGGATAAAGCTATTCTGAAGCTTTACGGTATTGAAATGGAAGAAAGTGAATGAGATGGCGAGCTGCTGAAGCCAAAAGAAGTGCTTGAGATGTGGTGAAATGAATCCAGCAACGAACAAAGTTTGTCAGAGACGCTTTTTCCTCTTGACGAACATGCAGAAAAGTTGCTTGAAAGAGAGGTTAGAAGGCAGATGATAGATGATATAGTGGAAACACTGTGGAATGATAAAGAGTTCCGGGAGTTTTTCATGAAGAAAGGTGAAAATGATAAAAACTCTAACATACCATTAAAAGATATGTTAGATTCGGAGGTGAAGAAGAGTGAGAGTAAAAATATGCGGTATAACATCAGTAGAGGACGCTATAATAGCTTCGAAATATGGTGCCGATGCAATAGGAATGCTTCTAGGATTAAGGCATAAAAGCGAGGATGAGATAACAATTGAGGAGGCAGAGAGTATAATAGCTGCCATACCACTCTTTGTAACGCCTGTTATGGTAACTCATCTTACTAATCATGGGGAAATCTTAGAATACTTGGAAGCGTTGCGCATTACAACAGTCCAGCTCCATGATGAGATTTCGGTTAATGAAATTCTTACATTAAAAGAAAGGGCTCCATATCTAAAAATAATTAAAACAGTTCATGTGACAGGAAAAGATTCTCTCGCGAAGGCAAAAAAGTACGAGAAACTCGTAGACGCCATAGAACTTGACAGCATAAACTTAGAAGAGGACAGAATTGGAGGTACTGGAATTGTTCATGACTGGAACATAAGTCAAAGGATAGTTTCAGAGCTTAGAGTTCCTGTAATTCTTGCGGGAGGATTAACTCCTGAGAATGTCGAACACGCCATAAAATAGTAAGACCGTATGGGGTTGATGTTAATACAGGTGTGAAAGTGTCACGAGATAGTAGAAGAAAAGATCCTAAAAGACTCAAAAATTTTATAGAAAAAGCAAAAAAAACATTTCTGGAGATAGATATAAATGATTTCGCAAAGAGATAAATGGGAAAAAGCTTTTAAACATCCAGAAAAGAGAAAATGGCTTTTTGGTTACTCAAAAACGAAGATAGTGGATCTCATGCTTGATTTTATAAGAAAGAACAAAATTAAAATTATAAGAATTCTAGATGTAGGCTGTGGAAGTGGAAGAAATGCGATAGCTCTCGCAAAAATAGGATTTAAAGTTTATGGAATTGATTTTGTGGAAGAACCCTTGGAAGAGCTTGAAAGAAGGGCAAAGAAAGAAAGTGTAAATGTAAAAACAATATGCTACGACATCACCATTTCGCCATGGCCAATAAAAAACGATTTTTTGATGCTGCCATAATCAATGTTGTTCTTGATAGTATCGAATATGCAGGTAGAAAAATTGTTGCAAAGGAGCTTAGCAGAGTTATAAGAAAAAATGGCTATGTATTCATTTACGAACCTTCAATAAACGATGAATATTATAGACAATTTGTTAAAAATAAAGAAAATCCTGTATTCATATGTTTAGATGACGGAATTAAAAGAGAAATTTTCACCCCTGAATCGCTTTTAAAGCCATTTAAAAAATTTTTTAAGATTGTAAGGATAGAAGAAAGAAATTATAATGGAAAAATGTTCGGTAAGAATTATAAAAGATCATGGATTTATTGCATCTTAAAAAGCTGATGAAAGATAAAGGTTAAATTAAGAAACTCATTAAATTGAAAGTGTCAGAGTAAATTTTTCTCTCGAGCACTATAGTGGTTCAAAAAATCAAGAAAGAAAATAAATGGCCTCAGCGGACGGGGGCGATAATAGATTATTGATGATAAAATTACTGCTGTAATACATCTGAGGTTATATGGGTCTTATATTCGCAAATGTCGATAAAACGCCAATTATTGAAGAAACTAAGGAATCTGAATCTATTTAAGATAGAAAAACCTGATAGTTTTTAAAGTAGATGATGCTGTTTACGAATTTGAGAATTATGAAGATTTAATAGAGGATTATGGAAAAGAGCTTGCAGAATTTTTCTCGAGCAGGAGATGTGGAAACACATTTATTTAGGAACATTTGATCCACTGCCTCTGACAGAAGAAGCAGATTCATAGAGAAGGGTTTTGAAGGTGCATGAGAGTGTGCCACGGATTTAAGTCTCGCCTTCAGAATAGGGATTTGGAGCAAGCTCAAGTATAAGGTAAAAAGCAACAAGCTCCTTTAGCTTTTTGTCTTCTAATTGAAGGATTCTATTTTCCTCGAGTGCTACAAGTAGTCTATCTTTAAGAGTATGGAAAGTATTGACAACTGTTTCCTTTATTCCAATCATGAAGGATATAGTTTCAAGTTTTTCTGGTATATCTTTTAATAGATCTGCATATGTGATTTGTATTCCTTTTATTTGTTTTCCACTCGGTGAAATCAAGTAGAGAAGATATAGAAGGACTTTTGGTCTTATAAACGAAGTTATAGATCTTTCTTTTTCGAGTTCTGTCAGAGTTCTTTCAAATATTTTTTCGATCTCTTCTCTATGATTGATCATAAGCTCATTCACAATTTTCAAGGCTTGTCTTATAGATTTGGGATCTCTAAATACATCTCTATCTAGTTCTTTTTTATCTTTTTTAGCTTTCAGACCTTTAACAGTTTCCAGCAACGTGATTACATCCTCTACAGTTTTTTCCAAGAAATACTTGAAGAACTTAAATTCAAGTAAAGAAAGGAAAGGTAAAGCGGAGCCATGAATAACCGTACCACAAGCAGTATAAAGCTCGGCAAGAAGCTTACAACTATCATTTATGTGTTGGCGTTTCAGTCCTAAGAATTCTGGAAGATGTTCAATTACATTACGGTTAATTCCTAGGATAGGAAAATTATCTCGTTTAAATAAATTAATAATTTTCTCATAATAAAACTCCTCTTCAGAAAGTTCATTGTGAATTCTTTGAATCTTTTTTATGGATTTTTTTGATAGATCTATTGGTGAGTATGTTTTCTTCCATCTATCTTGTTGCTCACCATATTGTTGCTCATAAAAGAACATAATACTCAGTAGATATTCTGCATTCAAAGCTTTTGAAAGCTTTGTATATACAATACTTTTTGTAATATTCTCTATTATATTTCTTATCAGCACATAACATGGAAAGATACACGCACTACTTACAAGCGAACGCAACGAATATAGGCTGGTTAAAGCAGCATTAAAATAAGGATCCTCGCCTTCCTTATTTATCTCTGTTAGAAACTCCTCTAATTTTTCTATAACCAATATCACAGCATAATAATCGCCCGTTGATTTTACAAGCTTCAGGAAGTTTTCGATAGAAATTTCCGAGAGCGTTGGTTCAATAATTCTAGTCTCTCCACTAATATAAAGATAATTTTCCCATATCGTATTGTAAAACTCTTTAATTGCTTCTCCCTTGTAAGAGACTTTTTCAAAGAAATCTTTTGATAAATCTTCCAAATAATCGAAAAATACCTGCCAATTTACTTGTAATTTTAAATAAGGTTTTTTAGCGTCTTTTCTTAGATAGACAGATGCCAATTTTCTACCATTATGCAAAAGTTTATGATTATTTTTAACAAACTCTTCCCATTCGTACCGTACATCTTCAGGAGTCAGCTTGGATTTAAAAGATTTTGACATCATAGAAAACATAAAATTATAGATTTCCGCTGGTAAATCAACGTAAACTTTCCTAGAACCAAATCTAACAGAACTTCTAGGTGG
>JALVWC010000027.1 GCA_027038505.1 Nanobdellati archaeon | reverse complement strand
GGTAAAAACATACTTATTGTGTAAAATGAATTTCTAATTTTTCAATAGAATTTTTCAAAATCCTTAGTTCTTTTTAAATTTTTATTTATTACCGGACTTGCTCGTCAAACAAAAATCTTTTTATACACGAAATCCAAAACAACATTCATGGAAGTTGGCCAAAAAGAGATAAAAGATGCTCTCGAGAAAACATACCGTCCTCTGTATTCCCTTTTCTTACCCTACCGCGTTCTCTACCTCATAACTGCTTCCAGGGAAGGGGACAGCAACATAACCCTCATCTCTTTCGCAAAGTACTGGAAGGGGAAGGTGATAATACCTAACATAGCCCTCCTCAAGTCGCGGGAAAACATAAGGGAAAATAATCGGGTCGTTCTTGTAGCACCAATGTTTTACGAGTACAGAGTTAAGGGTGGTGTGTTCAGAAAGATCCTCGACAGGCTTTCTTGTAGTATGGTATCCCTGCCATTTTCAAAACTTGGACGGTTGAAAGTTCGTGCTTTTCTAACGTTCTCGTTTGTTCTGAAATATCTTTTTCCGCCCTCGAAGTACGTGCTGGCTCCGGCAAGAGAGCCAAGGATTTATATAATAGACGGGATATGCGAGCTCAAATCAGAGGGTGAAGAATTCGAAAATATGGAAAAGCTCATAGAACTTGTGATGCCCAATGGTTTCAAGTTGAGGGAGGTGCTAGTGATAGAACCCCCGTGAGATAAGTGTTGAAAAACCGTGGTGAAAATGGAGGTTGACATACTGAAAAAAATACTGGAAAGGCGCCTGGAAGACGAAGAGAGGGGTGTAGACGCTGAGATAAACATAACGGAGAGTATGAAGCGGATGATAGAGAGGAACCGCAGCGATCTGTTCCACCCGAACATTCCGTTCAATTTTCATCTTCTCTCCTGGTGGGAAGACGGTGCACACAGGATTTTGTTCATAAGAGAGGCAAAAGTTGTGGGAAGCAACAGGATTTTCATACCCACGGATGAGAAAATACGGGGCAGGGCCAGCTTCATGGTGTGTCAGTACGCGAATATAATCGAGGACGAGGTTTCAGGATGTGTGGAAATCGAGGCACTGCCGGTCACGCGTATGGCGGGATGGCAGTTCAAGGGAAAGGTGCTGCCTCACAACCGCGGTGTGATTCTTCTTGTTGATGAGGTATACTGTGCCATCAGCGGAAAAAAGCTGCAGGAAACGCCCGAAAGGTATAAAGAGAAGCTGATAAAAAGCATAGTGAAGTTCTTCCACGAGATCTCCGGCCCGGTTGCTCTGAGAATAGCGAATCAGGCGTTGAAAGGGAGGGGTGTGGTGGTCGGGGACGACTTTTCCATAAAAGGTGATGTTGAAGGAGTGGACTACAAAGAGCTAGTGGACATTTTGCTGGACAGCTACGCTCAAATTTTCGGGGAGAGGTTTAGCAGGAGCATCCCGGAGCTGCTCGAGAGCGTGAGCGAAAGCCTTAGAAGCGCACCCGTTCAGAAATGGATGGTCATGCCGATAAAATCGCGCGGAGTCCGTGAAAGGGAGAAGGAAGAGCTGATAAAAAGCATAGTGAAGTTCTTCCACGAGATCTCCGGCCCGGTTGCTCTGAGAATAGCGAACGAAGTGCTGGAAAAGAGTGGCATGTTCGTGCATAAGGACTTCACCATCAAATACCTCACAGATTCCGCAGTAAATTATGAGGAGGTCATAAGCCGCCTGATAAAGAGATACGCCAAGATCTTCGGAGAGAGACTCGTGGGAAGGCTTCGGAAAGAAGGTAAACGCTGAGGAGTTTGACCGGGATTACTTATGAGCGGAGTTTCATCCCCGCCTGTGCTGTCTTGAGTTCTTAACCCGATTTTGTGTGATTGGTTGTGTGGCATGTTATGCTCATCAAAAAATTTTATATTCACCTTCAACCAAAGCCAACACCATGGATGTTGCAAGCATGGTCGTTCGCTCACCCTCCTGCTCCTCGTTGCGGTCGGTGCGGGGCTGCTCCTCATGTCCGAATGAAGCAAAGTGGGTATGCAGGGCAACATGCCCGGCAGTTTCTTTAAAAAATATTGCTCCTCATAACAACGGGCATGAAGGAGCTTGAGGAACTTGCATTGAGGATGGCTCTCAGAAATGCCCTTCAGCATGGGGGAAAAGCCTGTGAAAAACCGGTAGTGGGGATGGTTCTCAGAGAGAACCCCGAGTTTAAAAGGGATGTAAGGGCCGTGATGGAAGCTGTGAGTAAAGCTGTGCAGCGCGTCAATTCCATGAGCAGAGAGGAGATGGAGGAACTGGCATCAGAACTCGGGGCTGTGGTGGAAGAGAAAGGAAAGAGAAAAGAAGAGGAGTCAAAATTGCCGCCCTTACCAAAAGCCGAGAAAGGCAAAGTTGTGATGAGAATAGCCCCATTTCCCTCTGGGCCGATTCACATCGGCAACGCGAGACCCTTCATACTCAACGATGAATACGTTAAGATGTACGAGGGCAGGTTGATTCTTGTTTTTGATGACACGATAGGGGGTGGCGGAAAAGAGATAGAGTCGGAAGCTTACGATCTCATTCCTGAAGGGCTGGAGTGGCTCGGCGTTAAGTGGCATGATGTGTTTTACAAGTCCGACAGGCTTGAGATATATTACAAGTATGCGAGGAAGCTGATAGAAATGGGCAGGGCTTATGTCTGCTTCTGCGATGTTGACACGCTGAGGGAGAAGAGGAGAAAGGGTATCGAGTGCGAGCACAGAAACCACAGCATCGAGGAGAATCTCGAGTACTTCGAAAAGATGTTATCCAACCATTACGGGGAGGGGGAGGCATCCCTTAGAATAAAGACGGATATGAAATATCCAAACCCTGCTTTTAGAGATAGAGTGCTGATGAGAATAAGCGAGAGGGAACATCCCCGCGTCGGTAAGAAATACGTTGTATGGCCGCTGCTCGAGTTCTCCTGGGCTATAGACGATCACCTGCTCAACATCACCCACATCCTGAGAGGCAAGGATCTGATGATGGAAACGGAAATGGAGCGCTTCATCTGGGAGATATTCGGGTGGAATCCTCCGGTGATAATTCACACGGGACTCATGAGAATAGAGGGCATAAAGCTGAGCAAGAGCAAGTTCCAGAAAGAGGTAAGGGAGGGCAGGTTCATGGGGTGGCATGATCCGCGCACATGGAGCATGCAGTCTCTAAGAAAAAGAGGCATAATGCCCGAGGCCGTAAGGCGCTTCGTACTTTCGGTGGGAGTAAGTGAAGCGGATATAACCGTGCCGGTGGACGCACTTTACAAGGAAAACCGGAGGATCATAGATCCAATAGCCAACAGGTACTTTTTCGTGCATGATCCGGTAAAAGTGTCCATAATAAATACATCACCCACAACGGTGAGAGTTCCTCTACATCCAGACTTCAGGGAGAGGGGTTACAGGGAGATAAGGGTTGTTAAGGATGTCTACATATGTAAGGAAGACGCGAAAATCCTGCGGAAGGAAGGGATTATAAGGCTTAAGGACTTTGTTAACATAAGGCTGGTTGATCAGGAAGGTGGTACTCTGATTGTGAAAAGTATCGGTGATGGTGGTGTAGACCTCAGAAAAATTAGAAAGGTGCAGTGGGTTCCTACGAATGAAAACCTAAAGGTAAAAGCGATAATGCCCGACGCGTCCGTGGTTGAGGGCCTTGCCGAGCTGAACTGTGCCGAACTCAAGAGTGATGAGGTGGTTCAGTTCGAGCGTTTCGGTTTCTGCAGGATAGAGAGCAATGATAAACTTAATAAAGAATTGCTCGCATACTATACACACAGGTGAAAAAATGCCCGCCAAAACAAAAAGAAGCGTTGATGATGAGCTCAAAGAGCTGGAAAAAGAGCTGAAGGAAATCGCTTCTAATGTTGAAAATCTCACATCCCAGCATAAAAGGGAACCCGCCGTTTCTCCAGCACCTCAAGCCGTAAAGGAAAAAACCCAAAAAACAGAAAAGGCAGGGGAGAAGAAAGGTGAACATGGAAACTTCTCGAAACCGAGAACAATTAATGCCGAGAAAGAAAGGATCGAAGTCGTTCCTTCTGAGACTGAAGAGTATGTGGATCTTGATGATAAGCTGGAGGAGCTCGTTTCGAGCGGTAAAAGGACACCAATGTCATCGGTACGTTCTCAACAACCCCAATTTCTACACTCCGGAGCCTCAAATATGCAAAGCGGGGAGGTAAAGGAAGAGAGAGCGGAAGTGGAAGTCCCTGAATTGCCTTCTCCCATTGAGGATTTAAGGCCCGTTAGTGAGGAGATACTTCGGGATGGAGTGGATGGAGTAAATGTCGAGGGAAAGGAAACTGTGATGGATGGAAACGGAGAAGTGCTTGCTGTTCAGGAAGCTGACAAAAGCGGGAAAATCGGCGAGAAGCTCGTCGCCTCCAGATCTATTGTTGAGGTCGAAGGGCCGGTTTTCGTCAGCCTTACACGTTACAGAGAGATTGTGAAAATGCTAAACGAGATAGGTGAGGTAACGAGAGATCTTGATGCGCTCATAAGGGAGATGAAGAGCACGCGTTCGAAGGGTGTGGAAGAGCTTGAGAAGTGCGTGGAACATCTCCAGAGAATGGAGGAGAGGGTCGAGACGCTCATCAAGATCATGCGAATATGAAGGATTGCGCATCGATGATAACTACGAAAATACCATTAAAATCCGGACGAAAGGATCTGAATCCGGCAATTCTTGCGGTTCGCTGTTTGCCATCAGATCACGAAGAATAGGAGATAGAAGACCGGTACGGATTACCTCGTTTTCCATACTTCCTGTTGCTTTCCTGCGCTGACATTAGATTTAAAAATATATCGAATCGATATATTTGTTGGTTTGATCGTGGAGTCCGGCGCATAAAGAAGATGTTCGAGGTGGTGCGTATGGAAAATGTAAGTTGTGGTGGGGATTCGGAAGGACTGCGGATGTTCAGAATTGTCTGTGCTTTTCTCTTCGCCACGTGTTTTTTCCTGACAGTAACCGGCGCGACTGTGTTCGCTGAACCACACCTAAATGTGGTGGAAGTTAAGTACTTGCCATATCCTGCAGAAGCGGGCAAGGATCTGAACCTCTGGATACTTCTTCAAAACACGGGAGATAAAAATGCGAGTGGGGTCAGCTGTCAGCTCTTGGAGGAGTTTCCGTTTTACCTGCTTCCGGGGGAGAACTCAACATATTATGTGGGAGACTTGATACCTGGTAAGGACGCTCTGATCCAGTTCAGGCTGAGTGTTGATCCCCGGGCCAACGAGGGGTGGAAGGAACTAAAAGTAAGGTGTACCGCAAGTGACGGTGCAATCTGGGTAGAGAAAAAGCTGTCCATCTACGTAAAGGTTAACAGACCGGAACTCATAGTCACCAGACTTTCAAGTTCGCCCTCGAGACTGATCCCGGATACGCAGGAAAACGCAATAGAAGTTGGTGTTGCAAATGTTGGAGACGCGCCAGCTTACGGTGTGGTTGCAAAACTCCTTTTGCCCGATGGGTTTAAACCATCTTACACTTACAGCGATTTGGTCGGTCTCGGAACTCTGAAGGAGGGAGAAAATAAAAAAGCGACGTTTTACGTTGATGTCGATTCCGGAGTTGCTCCGGGTGTTTACAACGCGACGCTCATCCTAACTTATGTAGAGCGGTATGCCGGTAAAAGCTATAAGAAGACTATAAAGGAGAAAATACCTCTGGAAATACCTCCTTACCCAGAAGTTGTTATCACAAAATACACCACCGAGCCATCCGCTGTTCCGCAGGGTGGTGAGGGAAAACTAAAAATCATTGTCAAAAACGTTGGCGAGGAAAAAGCCGAGAGCGTGTCCGCGAGGGTGCTGAAGAACTCACTCGTACCGATTTCGCTGGATTCGAGGTACGATTATGTTGGCACCCTTGAAAAGGGGGAGAACGGCACGGCGATCTTCACCTTCACCGTGGATGAGAATGCTGTGCCCAAGGACTATAAACTGAGAATCGAGCTGAGGTATCTGGCGGGCAATAATGTGATCACGAGGGACGATTACGTCACGATAACGGTCGTGAGCAGAAAAGGAAGGATTTATCGTGATATTGCAGTGGTGTTGCTTGCATGCGCGTTCATCGTGGTTTTGCTCTACGGGACGAGCTCGAGAAAAAAGAAGAAAAAATGACATACCTTGTCCATGTTTGGTGTGCCCGGAGTTGAGTCAAATATGAAAGGAGATAATACTGGAAAAGCTGACAATAAAGGGGATGCGGGCGTTAATCTCTCCCGCATCATCATTCCCCGGGGATTCCTCAAGGCCCACATACTTTATGCGCTTTCCATGGGCGAGGCACACGGCTACGAAATAAGGCAGAGGATATTTAGGGAAACGGGGTTCTGGAGACCATCCTTCGGTACGCTATATCCACTCCTCCGAAAGATGAGGGAGGAGGGCCTGATAGAGGTAAGGGAGGAGGGCCCCAGAAGGAAGGTGTATGCGCTGACAGCCAAAGGTATGGAGCTTGCGGAGAAAATAGCGAGGGTCAGAGACGAACTGAGGGATAAGGTGTATCAGATGCTGAGCCTGTCAACAGGAATGAACGCGGATGAAATCAGGTACATTTTTGAGAGTATGAGCAGAGAAGAGATGCCCTCCAGGGAAAAGTGTGAACGGATACTGGATCTGCTTCATTCGATCGTCAAAAACGTTATGCTTGCGCTTTCAGGCACGGATACTGATATAGATGAGATAGAAACGGTGCTCCGAACTGCGGAGGAAAAAATCAGAAGCGTAAGGAGTAAAAAAGCCGGATCAAAGAGAGTCGGTGGTGCTGGAAAATGAACGAGGGGAATGGAAATAGAATGATAGATGTCAGAAATCTAACCAAAATATATCCCAACGGAATCAGAGCGGTGGATGGCGTTTCGTTCAGCGTTAAGAAGGGCGTTATCTTCGGATTTTTGGGGCCGAACGGCGCGGGTAAGACAACAACACAAAAAATTCTGTGCACCCTCCTGAAACCAACGGGCGGTGAGGTAACTGTTGCTGGATACGATGTTGTCGGAGAGGCTTTGAGAGTCAGAGAAGTAATAGGTGTTGTGTTTCAGGACCCGGCTCTCGATGAGAAGCTCACCGGCAGGGAAAATCTCGAATACCACGCAAGACTTTACGGGATGGACGGAAAAGAGATAAAGCGCAGGATCCGAGAGCTGTCAGACTTTTTCGAGTTCGGAGATGATCTTGATAGATCTGTAGCATCCTATTCGGGTGGGATGAGGAGAAAGCTGGAAATAGCGAGGAGCGTGATGCACGACCCGGATGTGTTATTTCTCGATGAGCCCACGGTTGGACTTGATGCTCATACTCGAAGAAGGTTATGGAACTACATCCTGGAGATGAGAAAAAAGAGAAAGCTCACGATCTTCCTGACCACGCACTACATCGAAGAGGCAGAGAGGTTGTGTGATGAGGTCGCCATAATGAACAGGGGCAGAATCGTCGCAAGGGGCACGTGCGATGGGCTCAAGAGAAAGTTCGGCAGAAAGAGCGTTCTCATATCATTTCCCAGCTTGGAGGAGAAGGAAAGGGCCCTTAGACTGATCGGGAACATTTCTGGCATTAGGATTATCACCGAGCGCGATAGGGAGGTGGAGGTGCAGCACCCGGATATGGATGAGATCGTGCTGATGAGGGAGATCCGCAACACTCTGATTAACAGAGTGAATGTTGTTGAGATGAGGATGAAATTCCCATCGCTTGAGGACGTTTACGTGGAACTCACCGAGGATACGGGTGGAGACGGCAGCGGGCATAATGTTGGCGGGTTCGTGGCGCGGAGAATGATGCATGTCGGGTGATGATGATTATGAAGGAGGTATGCGGAGGCAACCGCTTCCTGAGGGAATTGCAGGCAATCTATGTTATGTGGATGAGACACGTCAAAAGGTTCGCGAGGACAAAGGGCAGAGTTGTCGGAAGCGTTTTACAACCGACACTGTTCCTTATAGCGTTCGGAATCGGCATTGGTAAAGCAATGCCAATGAACGCTGCAGCTTCCGTTAACGCTGGAAAGCACGGGCACATTACGGCAGGAATAACCTACTTCGATTTTCTGGTCTGCGGTCTTATAGGGATGAGCGTGATATTCGGCTCGGTGATGGCGGGAGTGTCCATCATCTGGGACAGGCAGTTCGGCTTTCTGAAGGAAGTTCTCATAGCCCCGGTGAGCAGGCTCTCAATAGTGTTCGGGAGAACTCTCGGGGCTGTGACGACCTCACTGATCCAAGCGATCATTATCTACGCCTTAGCACTTTTCATGGGATTCAGGAGCAGTATTTTGTCTTTTGTGGCATCCATACCTGCGGTGCTCCTCCTGAGCCTCTTCGCCACGGCTCTCGGCATTTTTATTTCTACTATGATTCAGGATGTTGAGAGCTTTCAAATATTTCAGACACTCATCATCATGCCCCTTGTGTTCTTGAGCACGGCATTTATTCCCTACAGTACAGCTCCGGCATGGATTAAAGCGGTGCTGCGTCTCAATCCCGTATCCTACGGTGTGGACGGCATAAGACACCTGCTGATCGGGTTCGGGGAGTTGAGCTTTGCCGTTGATGTTGCTGTTATCCTCATCGCGAGCACAGGCATGCTGTTCCTCAGCTCCTTAAGGTTCAGCAGGATGGAGGTGTGATGATCGTGCCCGGTAAAGGTAAGAGAAGTGGGGAAACACCGACCGAGAGAGTGTTGAGAAAAGTAGCGGAATTCGAGGCGAAATACTACCCTTATATCATTGTTGTTATGATTGCAATCACAACCGTTTTTGCCCTGAGCCTCCCACTTCTCAAGATGGAAACGGACTTCACAAAGCTGATGCCGCAGAATATGAAAAGCGTGAAGCTCGAGTATGATGTGAGGGACGTTTTCGGGAGTACCGACACACTGTTTGTTCTCGTGGAGCTCGACGGTGAGTGTAAATACCCCACCGATATCAAAACCATCGAGGATCCCCGAGTTGTCAATTACCTCCTCGAGCTTTCCCGCGGCCTCAAAAAGGATCCTAGCGTCAGGAGCGTGATATCAATAGCTATGCCGTTCGAGTTTGCAGGGATGGTACCTTACAATCAGAGCCTGATCGAAAAGGTAATACAGGCTTCTGGACTTGAAAACCTGATCAATCACGATAAAACGGCCACGCTCATGCTGGTCAGAATGGATATGGGTACCAGCGAGTCATCCCTTAAGCGAAGTGTTCAAAGGGTTCACGAACTTCTCGGAAGCGTGGAAAAACCTCCGTGCGTGAAGTATGTTGTTACAGGAAACCTCCCGATGCGGTACAGGATCCTTCAGCTGATGGTTCACGACATGGTCTACACCCTGAGTGTGGCAGCCGCAATAATTTTCGTTCTGCTCGTACTCCTACGAAGAAGCGTAACTCAAGCTGTTCTCGTATTCCTCCCCCTTATAATGGGTGTTGTGTGGACCGGCGGTATTTTCTCCCTCACGGGGTGGGAGCTGACGATCGTCACCATCGGGATAGGAGCTATGGTTCTCGGTCTCGGAGTGGAGTACGGGGTCTTCATGGTTGAGCGGTTCGAGGAGGAAATAAGGAAGGGTAAAGACGCCAGAGAGGCGCTTCTTATCGCTTTACCATCAGTCGGATCAAGCATAATGGGATCCGGTATTACGACCATAGCCGGATTTCTCGCTCTTCTCAGTGTGGCATTTCCGATGCTTTCGCTGCTCGGTATAGCGCTTGCCACGAGTATCGCTTGTATGCTGATCATCGCAATTCTGTTCCTGCCGTGTCTCCTGATGCTTGAGAGCAGACTGACAGAGATATTCTGGAAGGGAGGTATGAGGTGATGAGCGTGAGAAATCGCATGAGGAGGACTCTCGAAGCGTATGCGGAATTCGTGTCAACAAAGCCGCAGTTATTGCTCGCTGTTATCCTGGTGTTCACAGTGATTATGGCAGTTATGAGCACGAGAGTCCACACAAAGTCCATGAATTACCAGTCGATGCTTCCCAAAAGCGTTGAAGAAATCAGAGCGATGTTTAAGATAGGGGACGAGTTCGGTAGAACGTCATCTACCATGTATATTGTCATCAGGACCGATGGAGGCGGGATCGATGATGTGCTATCTCCGGCATCCCTGAGGTACATGGCATCCCTTGAAGAGAAGCTGAAAACCCTTCCGTTTGTGGAAAGCACGAACAGCATAGCGGATTTCGTGATTTCTCACAACAACGGCACAATACCGCCAACAACGGGAGATGTGCTGAGGGTTATCGAGAACTCGAAAAGAGTGTGCCCCCCTCCCGGAATGGCGGGTGGAGGACATGGAGGTGGAGACATCAGCTCAGCACTCAGGATCATTGCTGAGAATTCAGCATCCCTTGCTTCAGCTCAGAGAAACATAAGCACAGGTATTATTGGGATAGCCGCCGGCATCTCGAAGGTGAGCTTGGCCCTGAAGAGGATCAGTGAAGGGATGAGAAACGGTCATTATAGTTTGGATGCCATGGTGGATGCGTATACACAGCTCTACATGCTTAATTATACCGTGGCGGCATCCCCAACCCTATCCCCGCAGGAGAAGCAGGCGATGTTCTCCATGATATCGCAGCTCGAGCGGGATCTGAACGAGATCGCGGACAGCTTTCAGAATATGGGGAAAAGACTTGACGAGCTTGCAGATGCGCTTAATGGAATGGCATTATCCTTGGATGCCATGTCGAAAGCGCTGGTATCGATGGCAAATGCGGTCAACGGCACCGCGAAAGGAAACGAGATGATTTCAAATGCCCTCGAAAATGTGTCCAGCGCGATGTTTGTCATGGAGACGAGAATGAAGGAAATTGCAGGCAATCACAACGAAGAAGCGAAAAAATGTGTTACAATAGATCCTCTCACGGGATTTGTCAGTGATGATAGAAGCACGGCCATAATTTACCTTTCTATTCAGGACGTGAGCGAGAACAAAAGAAAGGAAGTCGTGCATGAAGTGAAGGATATTGTGGAAAGCGTTCCGACCCCACCGGGATTGGAAGCCGAAGTCGGCGGAAACATGGTCTATTTAACGGAAATAAGATCCGAAATCGGGGAAATAATGGGAAAAACGTCATCCATATCCATGATCTCCATACTCATCATAGTCTGTCTGCTGCTCTACTCCGTGAGGTTCGGTCTGATCTCCTTACTTTCTATCCTTTTCGGCACAATCTGGGTTTACGGCATGTTCGGAACCATGGGAATCAGCGTCTCCCCCCAAACATCCGGCGCACTTTCCATGATAATGGGCATAGGCATAGATTTTGGCATTCAGGTCGTCAACAGGTTCAAACAGGAGCTCAGGAAGACCACCGCTGAAAAAGCAATGAAAATCGCCGTAACCCGAACCTTTTATCCCATGTTAATCACAACACTCTCGGCCCTTATAGGTTTCAGGGCCATGAGCATGGGCACGATAACCGTACTTAAGGAGCTCGGAGTCATGATGAGCTACGGTGTTGCCATGTGCTTCATTGCAGCAATAACTGTAGTGCCGTCTTCAGCGCTTTTAATGGAGAAACTGAGAATCAGGAGAAGATAACAAAAGTCAGTAACCTTTATAAAATTATTCCCTTTATTTATTATGACATCGGATGAGCTGATGAGACGAGGTGATGAGTATGGCTGCGAGCTATGTGGATGTCCAGATACCTTCCGAGCTTGCTGAAAAGATTTACGATCTCATCGAGGAGATTGTTAAGAGCGGTGGTGTTGTCAAGAAAGGCAGTAATGAGGCAACAAAGGCGATAGAGAGGGGTTTTGCAAAATTTGTTGTGATATCTGAGGATGTGAACCCGGAGGAAATTGTCATGCACCTGCCTCCTCTCTGCAGGGAGAAAAACGTGCCTTACGCATTCGTGCCGAGCAAGAAGGAGCTCGGCGCAGCCGCAGGAATTGATGTCTCCGCTTCGGCTGTTGCGGTTGTTGATGCGGGTAAAGCTGAGAGGAAGATGACGGAAATCATTAAAGAAGTCGAAAAGCTTAGAGGTAAGAAGGAGGAATAATGGCTTTAGCACGGTGATAATAAATGGCGGTTCCCGTCGAGGTCATAGAGATCATAGATAGAAGCGGTTCAAAGGGAGTCTCTCGCGTGAGGTGCAGGATTCTGGAAGGGCCAAGGAAGGACAGAGTTATCATAAGAAACGTTCTCGGGCCGGTAAGGAAAGGCGACATATTGATGATCTCCGAGCCGGAGATGGAGACTGTAGGTACCATAGAATAGAGAATTTAGTACATCTTCAGATTTCACTTAATTTCGCTACGCCTTTAAATTTCAATGTTCCTCAATCCATGAGCGGGTGATGCGAGTATGAAATGTTCCTTTTGTGGAAGGGAGATTCCTCCTGGAAGAGGAACGATGTTTGTAAAAAACGACGGTACCATCTTTTACTACTGCAGTTCAAAATGTGAGAGAAACGCTCAAATCAGGAATCCGGTAAAAGTGAGGTGGACCGAAGCATACAGAAGGGCAAAGATGCTCAGACTTCATGTGAAGGAGGAAGGTTCGGAGAAGAGAGGATGAATTAGAAATATTCGATGATGTGACCTTGGTGGTTGGTTATGGAAACGGAGAGGACGCTGGTTCTGATAAAGCCGGACGGTGTGCATCGTGGCCTCATAGGCAGGATAATTTCAAGGTTTGAAGAGAAGGGGCTGAAGATCGTTGCCATGAAGATGCTCCACCTCACGAAAGATAAGGCTGAGGAGCATTACGCTCAGCACAGAGGCAAGCCGTTCTTTGACGGCCTGATAAACTACATAACCTCCGCGCCAATCGTGGCCATGGTGGTTGAGGGTAAAAATGTGGTTGCCTGCATCAGGAAGATGGTCGGAGCAACCAACCCGCAGGAAGCGGAGCCCGGTACTATAAGGTTCGATTTTGCCATGGATATCGGCAGGAACATAATACACGCTTCCGACTCGCCAGATACAGCGGAGCGGGAGATAAAGCTCTTCTTCGATGAGTCGGAAATCTTTGATTATAAGAGAATTGATGAAGAGTGGGTGTACGAATAATATCTTTCTCTTTCATTCTTTAGCCATCCCTTCCTCCCGCTTCTCCCCCCACGCTGACCTCTTCAAGCACGATGCCTGCTGTACCGATCACGCTTATCTTTTTCAGCATTTTCCCCGAGTTGGTGTATCGTTTCACTTTCCCGTAAAAAACTCCGCGCTCAAGTCTCCTGAGCTCACACTCGTCTTCAAAAGCCGGGTAGTAATAATGGTGGTGAACAAATAACGCTTCAGAACTTCTGCAAAACGGCCTACCTTCACCGCACATATCTTCGGAAGGCAGCAGCAACACATCATCTCCATCATAATCCAGGGAAAGAAAGAACGGAATATCGATGTGCTTCTTACCTTTCTTTGAAAAAATGTAAATGCCTATCCAATCTCCATCAGAAGACACAAGGATATCAACAGCAGTCCTTCTCATGCGGCACGGACACCCGACCTCAATCTTTCATCTTCTTAATCCCTTCCTTGACTCTCACAGGTTCCTGCACCCTGATTTTAATTCCATCCTCGCTTCCGTTTTTAGCCGGAAGGACATTTTTCTCCGCACCATCAGCCCTTTCCACCTCCCTCCCCATCAAGTACTGCAGATGGGTGAGGACCTTCATCATTCCTTCAAAGGCCTCATGCGGTGTGCCGTACGGACTGAAGTACTTGTGCACGTCTCCGTCACTCCAGTGCTTGGTGCAGCAATAATAAAGATGGTCGGAAGTCTGGAGGTACCTCCACAACCTCCTCGCGGCAGGGATGTCGTGCTCCATCAGCTTTCTTCCTATCTTTTCAAGTTCTCTGAATGCCACTTTCTGCATCTCGTTGCCCAGCCACGCCGAGAGATCGCGCTCCATATCCGCCCACGAGATCGTCTGCCATCCCGGCACGTCAATCACACCTCTGGGAGGGTATCTTTCAACGGCTTCACTCACGGTTACGAAGTCCACATGCTCGTATTTGAGCAGCTCATACGGCAGGTACTTGAGGAACTCGAAGATGCCCGTATCCTCCCACTGGTGCTCCCCGAAGGTCTCGTAGTCCATGAAAAGATTTATGACCTCCCCCTGACAAGCGGCTATCCATGCCGCGTACTTATCAGCGGTCAGAGGCCACGCCTCAAACCATCGTGCTGAGAAGCGGAAACTCACATCATCGCTCAGCCTGTAGTGTCTCAATAAAACTGGTAGATTTGTCCCGTAACTCACATACACATGCTCCGGACTCCTCCCGTTGAGCACAAATTCTATGCCTTCTGCGAGCATAGCTTTAAAGCCCATCTCCTCGATCTTCTCTGCGATCTGGTTGTTGAATATTAATTCCGTATTCCTGAAGGCACTCGGTCTGTAACCTATCTCATCCTTTATCAGTTCTGAATGCATTCTGACTTGCTCCTCAAACTCATCCTCTAGTTCATTACTGATCCACAGGCTAGAAAGGCTATGGTAATAAGTTTCAGCGAGGAATTCAGCACAGCCCGTGTCAGCGAGCCATCTGAAAAGATCAACGATCTCCGGAACGTACCGCTTGGCCTGCTCAAGAAAGACCCCGGACAGGCTGTATGTCACCTTAAACTTTTTTTTCTGCCATCTGAAATTGTCAACCAGCGATAGTATCAGTTTTGTTGCAGGGATGTAGCACTTCTCTGCAACTTTTTTCATTATTTTTTCGTTTGTGGCATCATCAAACACGCATTTTTCGAACTCCTCAAAACTCTCAACTCCTCTTAAATTTATCCTCCACCCGGGTTTCAGTCTTCGGGGCTGGTGCACCTCAAAGTAAAAGCAGACCGACACCATGAACAATTACCTCCAAGTTTAGGAATCTTTTTTCTATCTCCTTATCTCTCCAGCAGTTTTAAGTTTTGGTTTACTCAATCCCCGCGATCGGCATATCTATCCTGCCAAAAATCTCGGGTCTTGGTTTCCATGTGACTTTCTCGTACTCCTTGAGCACCCTCTCGTAGATCTTCCCGGTCAGCTTCGCAGCGTTATCCCACGAGTACCTTTCCTTTACGGTGGAGTAAGCGTTCTCCACAATCTCCACAACCTTCTTTCTGTGATCCTCATCCAGCACGTAATTAACGCCCCACGCAAGCGACTCGGAGTTCTCCACCCACACTTTTATGCCAGTTTTCTCGTGCTCCACTATCTCGCTCAAGCCCCCTGTGTCGGCCACCACCACCGGCGTTCTTGCTGCCATGGCTTCAAGCGCAACTATGCCGAAAGGCTCATAACGGGAGGGAACAACGATGACATCGGCAATTTTCATCAGCTTCCTGAGAGTGTCGTCATCAACATAGCCCGTAAAGAGCACCTTGCCCTCCGGGGCGTTTTGTTTTGCCAACCATTCACAGTGCTGTCTGTGGTAACCGTCTCCCGTAACAACGAACTTGGCTTCGGGGTGCTTCTCAAGTATCATAGGCACAGCTCCCATTAAAATGTCCAGCCCCTTCTCCCAGACATGTCTGCCAACAAAAAGCACTATCTTCTCATGGGGCAATGCGAACCTATTTTTGAACTCTTGTTCGTCAAACTCGAGAGAATCAAACTCGGCTGTTTCGACACCGTTCGGCACAACATCGATCTTATCCTCGGGTGTTGCGAAGGTGCTGACAACGCTGTACTTCATGAAGTTGGAGCAGCAGATCACCCTCCAGGCTTCAAATACGAGTTTCCCTTCAAGATCGTGGATGAGCACCTGTCTGTCGCCCCTTATCCCGCCGTACCTTCCGCTTTCAAGGGCATGGATAGTGGCAATGAGCGGTACGCGGTAAATGTGTTTCAGTGCAACCGCGGTCGTGGTTGAAAGCCAGTCATGAGCGTGAATGATGTTGACTCTGTTTTCCCGGAAAATCCTTGCGGCCTCTATCTGCAGAAGCATGTTCATCTGGAGCACCCAGGAAAAGAAGTCTTCAGCAGGAATGTTATCCGCGTTGATCCGGTACACCGCAACACCGTCTTTTTCTTCCTTTCCATACTTACCTTCAAAACCGCATGTGAGAACAACGGGTTTAATACCCGCCCTTGCCTGGGCTCTCGTGAGTTGGTAAACGTGCGTACCCAGCCCACCGACCTTGAACGGCGGGAACTCCCAGCTGATGTGAAGCACTGTTATTTTTCCATCATCTCCCTCCATTGTCTCACCACCCAGGTGTAATTCCTTATTATTTTCTTGTCAAACTCCCTGTCCTCGGGGTTGAGCACATTTACCTTTTCCGGAGGTGTGCTGTAGTGAATATGGAGTAAGTTCTTAAGCCAGTCTTGATTTACAAAGATGCGCTTCGATTCGTAACTCGCCATCCATTCTATCTGCTTAACCGCCTCCGTATATCCGTTGCAGAGGCCCGGAGTTCTCATGTGTTCGATTGAATAGTAATTCACGAGGAGTGGTTTTCTCAGCGCTGCCTGCAGATGTATTCCCGCTGGAAAGCTCAGCCATTCATGAGCATGAATCAGATCTATGTTGCCCTCCTCGTGAAATATGTCTGCAATCACTCTGCTGACCTCCATGGACAGCGTGAGAGTCCAGGTTAATGGGGAATATGCCCTCACCGGATTGGTAACATAGTGAACCGTAAAGCCCCCGAAATCCTCCACTTGGCCCGCTTTCCACGGATCGTACGAAACCACATGAGTGTTCACACCCCTCGTGGCAAGGTGCTGTGCGATCTCCTTTGTGGTGTAAGATACTTCGTTGCTCATGCGCGGAAAGAAATCTGGAGTGATGAGCACGACAGTCTTGGGCTTTTTAGAGTACTCTATGTCCCTCTCATCAATACCCAACCTCTTTATTATTTTTTCGGCTATTTTCTGACTGAGAAGCTGATCGACCATCTCCATCGCACCCTTTTAGATCTCCAAGCGGGCTTTTCTGTCCTGTCATTTGAGACGCGCTGATTAGATAAGGTTTAATTTTTCACCGACCTTTCAACGGCCAGATTGTGCGCTTTCACATAGTTCCACCCGAGCACACCCCAGTCAAAATGCCTCGAAAGCTCGGCAGCATGATGCTTGCGCCTCCCCATCCTCTCGCGGGTCATCTTAAGCAAGCTGTAAATATGTGCTGCCAGCTCCTCCTCAACCTCATCATCACTTCTTCCCTTCCTCCTGAGCACGATCACACCGCTTTCCTCGTTCTTCTGGTTGTCCTTGACAAGGTTCATGACTGCCCTTCCAAATCCGGAAAGGTCGGTGGTGATTGCCACAGCCCAGAGGGCGGCGGTCTCAAGCGGGGTATACCCCCACGGTTCGTAGTAAGATGGAAATACACCCACGCTGCACCCGAGCACGACGGACTTGTAGTCCATGCCCATAAGTCTGTCGGTTATGGATAGATATGCGGGATAGAAAATGACCTTTATTTTGTCCTCCCTCCTGTTGAGAAGTCCCTCTCGCTTAAGGGCTGTGAGTATCGCATCCTGACCCTCATCATAGCTGAGCACGAATGGGGTCAGCGGAGCGATGTTGTCGCTTCTTGACTGGAAGTAGATTGAGAGCTTTCTCAGCTGCAGCAACTCTTTCTCGGTGAATAATTCTTTCACGCGTGAGTTCATATCCTGACATCTCCTGTTTGTTATAAGATCCATTAGCCTGTCGTCAAACTTTCTCAGGATCTCCTCAACATAATCCTTTATGCCCCTGTAAAGAGATATGTTCTCAAGCACATCCTGTCTCTCTTCCCTCACACCGGACGGCACGAGTATGAATGCGAAGTAGTCAGTACGGCACCCCTCCGCTTTTAGCATCCTGTTAACCCTGCCCAGAGCTTTTATGAAAACATCTATTCCCTTATTCCTGAACTCGTATCTGCCGGAGATGAATATGAACCGTGTGTCTTTCGTGTTTATCTCGTAATACGGGCTGAAGTATCCCCTCACAAAATCGAGCAGTTTCCGCTTGTTTATGATATGGAGGAAATTTGCATCTTCTCTCGAGGGAAAATTCCTCATGTCAAGCCCGTTCGGAAGCACGAGGTCGGGTTTCCTACCGAGAATATAGAGACATTCCTCAGCCGTAACATTGGAGACGGTTGTGAAGACTGTTGCCAACTCAGCGCACTTCTTTTCGGTCTGGTGCTTTGCTTCCACCCAGAACCTGTAAGCGAGGCTCTCATCAACCTTCCTGTTCTCCTTCAGGCCCTGCTCCACCATTTCGTGGAAGTTTGGCAGGTGGTGTGCCAGAGTCCTCCCGAGCATCGTTGCATGGGTTGTGAAGACAACTGGAGTATCTATCTTTTTCATCCTGAGGTAGAGCAGTGTACCGCCGCTGAGCCATTCGTGAAGATGAACGACAATACCTCCTCTTCCCTTTTTCCTCATGCTGCTCAGAATTTTTTCTATCAGCATGCCGCATGTATAGCTCCACATGAGTGGTTCCTCGTAGTCCCAGCCCGCTCTTATGGAGTCTATACCGTACAGTTCCCAGAACTTACCCTTGACAGAATTTTTTATGTCCAGCACGGGACGGAAGTCCACAAGAATGGTGTAGGGATTGCCCGTTATCCTCCACCTTCCGAATTTGCACGGAATGCCGGCGGAATTCATCTCATCTATGGCTTTCTGCAGGAACTCGTGAGGGCAGTGCGTTTCATCGAATTCCATCCGTGCTTTCTCCTCGTAGTAGGGACCGATGGTAATGTAGTTTTCACCATAAACATCCTGCATGAAAGGAGCTTTTGACGCTATAACTGTGTGAATGCCGCCTATCTTGTTGCACACTTCGTAGGAAACTTCAAATACGAAATCTGCCTTTTTTTCCATCCAAACCACGATTTCATTATTTCTTAGTGACAATTATATGTCATTATTTCTCAGGAATTTAAAATTTAACCAAGTTTTATGTTAATATTTTGCGAACATTAATTATATAAGCTTTTCATTCATCATTTAAAACATGATGCCACATTTTGTGATAAAAGATGAGAGAATTAGCGATGGTTTTTACTCACTCTCTGGCAGAAAACTGTTTCTTTACAGGGCGGCCAACAACGGTTTCGCGAACAAGTGGTGCGGGATATGGAAACCCCCTTTTAAATTCTATGAATATTTTGCTTTCAGGATCAACGACGAGTGGCTCTCTCCGCAGAACGTAACCTCCCTCAAGTATGCTTATTATTTTGCGGCACATGAGTATGAGCTGAAATCAAGCGGGAATGCTGATCTGAAAGTCGCCGAAATCCTGTTCGTCCCGAAGGATAAAAGCGCTCTCGTGACCCTTCTGAGGCTCGAGAACCTCTCGGAGGAGGAAAAAGAAGTTGAGGTCGTGCTGGAAACGGCGGTGAACATCAGGAGGAAGCAGGAGGAATTCAACCTGCGGCACTATGAAAGCACGGTGGAACAAAAAAGAAAATGCGTACTCGTAAAGTCCGAGGACGGTCTGTATGCCTGCTTCGGTGCGGATTTTGCCGAAGAGGCCCTGGAAATAGATCATGATGTTATCAACTTCTACAAAGAGCACTACCCTTCTGGAGAGTTTCAAAAATGCTTCATTCCCGCGAACTATTTCGTTAGGATGATACTGGCGCCCGGTGAGGTGTACTATTTGCCATTCGCGTTCTCGGCCGGATTCACCAAGAAAGAAGCTATCGATTCTTTCGATGAGGGTATTGCGAAATGGCGCGATCTGCTCAAGGAAAAGGTGAAACACACATTAAATTTACTGGAGAAGAATGTTTTCCTCACCAATGATGAGAGTTTAAACACACTTTTCAAGATCTCAATTTTGAACATGGATGCCTTCATCTATGAGCAGAACGACGAGAACGTTTATCTGATATCTGGGTTTCCCTGGTTCATCGAGGCGTGGGGCAGGGACAACATGCTCTCAGTGCTGTCCTTATTGACCCTCGGGATGGAAAAGGAAGCTGAGCGGGTGCTTCAATTTTTCGCAAGACACACAAAAAGCCGTGTGCCGTGTGTCGTTGTTCCCGAGAAACACGGGATTGATGCGAGTTATCACGGCGCTGATGTCAGTCCTCTGTTTTTGCTTGTTTCAGATGAGTACGAGAAAACCTGCGGAAGACCTTTTCCGGAAGCCCCGGGGGTCAAGAAGAAAGTTATGGCGGGTCTCGAGCTCGAGAATGATCTCGTACTTCACAAGGGTAACGAGACATGGATGGACACCCTGATCCGTGGTCCGACCGCTGTGGAAATACAGGGACTATGGTCGGCCGCACTTAAAAACAGAGACAAAAAGCTGCACGAAAGGGTGCGCGCAAGGTTCGTTAGGCTTTTCTGGAACAACGATTTCATGTATCCCTTCGATTCTTTTGGAAGGGTTGTGGATGCCTCCGTAACACCGAACTGTCTCATTCCCGCGCTTTTCGGTGTGTATGAAAGACATGAGCTCAAGGTAATCGTCCGTAAAATGAAGGAAACTCTGGAAAGCGATTTTGGGATAGGAACTCTTTCCAGGGCTGATGTGAAGTATCGACCGGACAGCTACCACAGGGGCGGTGTGTGGGGATTCACAACACTGCTCGGTGCAGCCGCATGCTTTAGGAGCGGAGATTACCATCACGGAATTATTCTCATGAGAAAGCTTTTGCAGGATATCGGACGTGACCACGTAGGATTCATAGGAGAGGCGTGGAACGCGGAAAGTGGCCAGTTAATTGGGGCCTCGGCGCAGCTGTGGAGCGTCTCGCTAATTCCGTTCATACTAGACCGGTACCTTGTGGGGATGGATGTTGATAACAACCACATCACATTCCGCATAACTTTTCCTCCAGGGGTGAGGTTCATTAGAAGAAAAAATGCAAGAATAGCGGGTGTGGATGTCGATCTGGTCGCGGTGAAGTTCCAAAATCTATACTGGGTTGAGGTTTCGTTCTCATCTTTACCCCCATTAAAATGCAGGTTGGTGGTACCTGAAAATGTGAAAATGATCAGCGTGAATGATAAGGTTTATGAAGGTAATGTTGCGCTCTTCAAACCCCGAAAAAAGAACGTTATCAAATGTTTTCTTAAATGCTAAGGAGGTGGTGATATGAAGGTAACACTATCCGTAATAAAAGCGGATGTGGGCGGACTGGTCGGGCACTCGCGCGTGCACTACGCCCTTATGGAAAAGGCAAGGGAGATACTCGAAGAGAAAAAGAAAGAGGGCTTGATACTCGATTACAGAGTCATGGCCTGCGGTGACGATCTGCAGCTGATCATGACACACACGAGGTTCATTGAGGACGAGGAAATACACAGAACCGCATGGGAGACTTTTCTCGCCGCCACGGAGGTTGCAAAACAGAAAAAACTGTACGGAGCGGGACAGGATCTCCTCAAGAACACGTTCAGCGGGAATATAAAGGGTATGGGACCCGGATTCGCGGAGATGTGCTTTGAGGAAAGACCATCGGAACCTGTGATCGTGTTCATGGCCGATAAGACCGAGCCGGGGGCATGGAACCTCCCGCTCTTCAGGATGTTCGCGGATCCGTTCAACACGGCAGGGCTTGTGATAGACCCGAAAATGCACGATGGCTTTGTTTTTGAAGTGCACGATGTCATAGAACACAGGAAAATAAAGCTGAGAACTCCTGAAGAAACATACGACCTGCTTGCACTGATAGGTCAGCCGGGAAGATATGTTATCAAGTCAGTATTCAGAAAGAGTGACGGAGAGATCGCAGCCGTCACATCGACCCAGAGGCTTAATATAATGGCGGGAAGGTACGTGGGTAAGGACGATCCAGTTATGATAGTCAGGTGTCAGAGCGGTTTCCCCGCTGTTGGTGAGGTGCTTGAGCCCTTTGCATTCCCGCATCTCGTTGCCGGCTGGATGAGGGGAAGCCACCACGGCCCATTGATGCCTGTCGGCTTTACAAACGCACACCCAACAAGGTTTGATGGACCACCTAGAGTTATATCTGCAGGGTTCCAGCTTTGCAACGGATTGCTTGACGGTCCGATAGACATGTTCGATGACCCAGCATTCGACAGAGCGAGGGAAATGGCAAACAAGATAGCTGACTACATAAGAAGGCACGGACCTTTTGAGCCGCACAGATTGAGCGCTGACGAAATGGAGTACACCACATTGCCTCATGTGCTCGGGAAGTTCAAGGACAGGTTCGAGAAACTGGAGTGAGAAACATAACCTCGATTTGCTTCGGAGTGCCTGTCGCGGCACTCCCATCTTTTTATTTTTTATTTTCTCAACTTTTTCTTAATATCATGATTTTTTGAGATAGAGTATGTTGGAGGTGTGGTTGTATGAAAAATTTGCCACCAATTTTCAAAGCATACGATATCAGAGGAGTTTATCCTAATGAGCTGAACGAGGAGATTGCATATAAGGTGGGGAATGTCTTTGCTCAGTTTTTGAACGCGGAGGAACTCGGGGTTATAGGGGATTATCGTATCAGCACGCCGGCCCTCAAAAAAAAGCTTGTAGAGGGTATGGTGGATGCGGGAAGCGACGTTATAGATCTGGGGTACGGACCAACCCCACTCATGTATTTCAGCGTGGTTAAGCTCAACATCGATGGCGGTGTTGCCGTTACGGCAAGCCACAACCCTCCCGAATACAACGGGTTCAAGCTGACAAGAGAGAAGGCAATACCGGTATATGCCGAGAACGGAATTTACGAGATCGGCAGGATGGTGGTTGACAACAGGATAAAAAGAGCTGAAAAGAAGGGCAACATTCAGCAAAAGAACATGGTGGAGGAGTACATTAAAGATGCGGTTTCAAGGATAAGCCTCGGGAGAACGCTGGAGGTTGTTGTGGATACGGGCAACGGTGCTTGTGTGGACATTCCAGAAAAGATACTGAAATCTCTCGGATGCCGGGTCAAGACAATTTTCAAAGAGCCGAACGGAAAGTTTCCGAACCACATAGCGGATCCGCTCAAAGTTGAAACGCTGAAATGGCTGCGGGAGGAAGTTGTAAGGGAAAACGCTGATCTGGGAATAGCGTTTGATGGAGATGGAGATAGAGTGGGACTTGTGGATGAAAAGGGTAATGTGGTCTCGCAGGACCACATACTGATGATGCTGGTGAAGCAGGCTCTCGAGCGCAGGAAGGGTTATGTTGTGTTTGAGGTGAGAACATCCAGAGCTGTGATCAATTTTGCTGAAGAGCTTGGCGGTAAGCCGATCATAACGAGAGTGGGCCACGCGTACATAGTTGATGAGATAATGAAACGCAATGCCGTATTTGGCGGGGAACTCTCCGGACACATATATCTGCCTTACTGCTATTATCCGTTTGATGACGGAATTTTTGCAGCTATGAAGCTGGTGGAGTTCGTGAGTAATCTGGACGAGCCACTATCGAAGTTTGTGGAAAAGCTGCCAGCACCCATAACCACTCCGGAAATCCACATTAAAGTAAAGGAGGAGGACAAGTGGAGGATCATGGACGCCTTCAGAGAGGAGCTCGAGAAAAGAGGCTATGATATTAACACCCTCGACGGGGTGAGGGTGGATTTCGAAGACGGCTGGGGCATAGTGAGGCCATCAAACACCGAGCCCATGATAAAGTGCAGGTTTGAAGCCGAAAGCGAGGAGGCTCTGGAAAGAATAAAAGATGACATCATGAGCATTCTTGAAGACGTTATCAAAAGGTTCGAAGGATAAATTTGTCCTTCTCATTTTTCCATAAGCTCGTTCTTCCATCTGGTGAGGAGGGATGCAAAGACGAACGGCACAAGCAGAGTTGAGAGAGAAGAGGCGGCAACGAAAGCGCTGTAAAGTGACAGATCTATAACTCTGTTCTTGAGGAGGAGCTTGGCAACCACGAGGCTCGTGCTGAACCTCACGCACAGTCCCGTGCCGACAACAAGTTTCTCTTTAAAATTCAATCTGTGTGCACCTCCCACAATCACCGAGAGATACTTGCTGATGACCGCAACGCCAAAAATGGCAAGTGTCAGCATCGGGCAGGAGACGACCTTTCCCAGATCCATGCTGACCCCGACCACAAAGAAAAACAGGAGTGCAAAAAACCCGTAGGTGAGGGCTCTCACTTCCAGTTCAATATCACTCTTCAAGTCGGGTGTTAGGATGTTCCCGCACACAATTCCCGCGAGTATGGCGCCTACCGCTTCCACACCTCCGTACTGACCGATGCTGGCATATCCGAAAAAGATGAACATACACAGCCCAAGTACGAGGTATTTCATTTCGGAACCGCGCATTTTTTCTTCGATAAATTTACGTGATTTTAAAAGAACAAGGGTAAGGCCGATCAGAACGATCAGAGAAATCAGACCTTTCTCGACGATATTCATTATGTTAGCGCTAACAAGGAACGATGCGAGTATTATCGCAATTATTTCGAAAATATCGTCGAGAGTTCCTGCGCCCACCACCACTTCACCGACTTTGGTGTTGGTGATCCCGAACTCATCCAGAATGGGAACAAGTATCTCCTCACCCACGGTGGCAAGCGCGAGAGAAATGACAAAAGCAACACTCAGAGAATAGTGGAAAAAGCATGTTAAAAGTGCGGTGCCTGCCAGACTGCTCGCGATAATTGTAAACACAGTTAAAGATGTTATGTACCCTCCCAGCCGTTTTATTTCGGTAAGATTTATCTCGTATCCGATTATATAAAGAAGGAAGAGCATACCCAGCTCGGAAAGCTGGGTTAAATAGTCCATGCTCTTGGTTAAGTTGTTGTGTGTAACGGACAGGATGGCGCCGAGCAAAAAAGATCCGAAAATCCAAGGTATTCTGAATTTTTCCAGCACAACTCCTATGACAATAGTTGCGAAATACATTACGGCCAGAAGGGTAAAGAAATCCATAATATAAGGTGGTGCATTAACTAATATAAAAATCTTTCACCATTTCTGGATGTTTCCTATTTTAAAACTGATTTTCAACACGGGCAAGATGTGTCGGTGTCAGAAATGCAACTCGAGGGTTTCACTGGCGGAGAAAATAATAATTTTTAAGTTTTCCGTGCAATCAAATTGGAAAAGCAAAATTACGGGTGATCGTGGCATGAGGCATCCCGTGGTGGATTTGAAGAGTGGAAAGGTTTATATTGATCCAGTTGGCGGTTTTTATGTTAAACCTTACAGTGGAAATTCGGAGAAAGTTCAAAAGGAGGTGGAACAGTACAGGCCCGAGTTCGAAAAAGAAGACAACGTGGTGGGCATAAGACACCTTGTTGTAAATCCTAAGGGGGATCTTGTCATTTTTGATCCCGCCTCGAAATTCTACAGGGTTAACTCCAGAGAACCAAAGTATTGAGTCGCCGGATCGATGAACCATACTGAAACCCAACAACACGGTCACGAGAATGAGAAGTTTCCGTAAAATTTATTATCGCTTCTGTTCTACAAACTCCCATGCACAAAAAATCGATCGTTTCGTTCCCGCACGAGATAACTCCAACTTTTTATGCTTCCGTTTCTCACTTTCTCGTGCTTTTCGGATACAAGATGTTCTCCCTTTATTATCCGCTTTTCCTCGAGAAAAAGGGGTTCAGCCTTTCAGTTATCGGTTCGATGTACATGCTCATTTACATAGGCATGGCTGTTTTCAGTCTGCTTGTGTGGAGGATCGTTCATCGCAGTCCTTCTCTGGTAAAGTACATTATTCCTATTGGCATCGTCGGATACGCGGCTTATTCCGTCGGCATGATTACCGCAAAGACCCAGCTACAATTCTACATATGGCAGCTTGAACTCGGATTGAGTGCTGCGTTGTTTTACATAGGCGCAAGAAGCGTGATCATGGGGCATAAAAGCAGATCTTACGATAAGGAGTTCCTCTATTTTTACAGCGCTCCTTTCTACTCCAACTTTCTTGCTCCGACCATAGGCGGTCTGATTTTATGGGCATTTTCCTTCAGAGAAATTTTTGTAGCTTCTCTTTTTGTTTATCTCATTGCGATAACATTCGCATATCTGGAATGGAACAAGGTCTCTATCAGAAGAATAGCAAAACATAAAACCTCATGCGGAAGCATCTTTGATCCGCTGAAAAAAGAAGGAGCAAATGTGGTTTTTCTTGCGGTAGCGTTTCTTGCTATGTTCTCGGTGGGCGTTTACAGAGGGTTTTTTGTTCTTCTCCTCAAAAATGAGTTCGGTATGGACAAAAGCAGTATAGTTGCGTGGGTAGTGGTTACATCCTTCATTTCCATACCCATCTCGTGGAAGCTTGCTCGTTTTGTGGAAAAAAGAAGAAGCGAACATAACCTCCTCGTCGGGAACTGCATTTCATCCATCATGGCTCTGGCTGTTGCCCTCTGCTTTACACTCCCCGTCCTTTTTTTCATTTTTCTGGTAGAGTATGCTGCCAAACTTGTCTCAGAAAGCGGTAAGAGCGGATTGATAGCACGACTCTTTAAACACGGTGAGGAAGGCGGAGCCGTTTTCGATACTTTCCTGACGGCTTCCGGTGTGGCTTCCGGTGCGTTTATCTGAGGAATGGTAGCAGGAACTCACGGGATAAGAACAGCTTTCCTCATGGACAGCGCGGCTCTGTGTTTATCCCTCATCGTTGCTGTGAGCTTTTCCCGCAAGGCACGTTGAACCGGTTTCATTCAAGGAAAACAACCTCTCTTATCTCGCCCTTGCTCTCCACACCCCTGACCACACGCGCCTTCATTTCCCTATCATACATGTTACCCTTCCAGATCTTATCGATGTGGTTCTTGAAGGCAAAAACTGCAGCCTTTGTGCCAACCGATTCGATTCCGGCAAGAACCAGCACTTTTCTCTCCGGATCGAAGGGATTGTCTGCAAGCACAACAAATCCGCAATCCTCATCATTATATTCGTTTCTGCTGATCTCGGATATGATTTTTGTACCATATTTATCAAACCCGATGGGGAGGTGGGAATTTAATTCTTCCTGAATCATGTTGACATGCATACCGGCGATAACAATCAGGTTGTCCTTCTTATCACTTTCATCCAGCTCCACATCCAGATAGGCGAGTCTGTCCTTACTTGTTCCGTATCTTCCGAGAACGCTCGCCACTTCCGCAGCCAGGTAATTGGATCTGCTCCCCTTATTCCACCTGCCGTGTGGAAATGGTGCTCCGACCACAATCTTACATGCGATTCTGCCATCCGTTATGAAGCCATCGAGCAAAGGATGAACCGGGATAAAATCGCTGAGTTTGATGTCTTTTATGGATGAATTCACGTACGGTGGGACATATGCAAGTCCCTTCTTGACCGTCCTAAAATATTTGAGCCCCGCATGGCTTTTTGATTTATCCTCAGCCACCAGCCCGGCTTTTTTGAGCAGATTGAGGTGATAGAATACCTTCTGCTCGTTCGTATTTAAAGTCCTCGCTATCTCTGAGAGATACAGTGGTCTGTGAGCGAGCAACTCCAAAATCTTGATTCTTAACGGGTGTGATACGGCTTTCAGCATCGGCTCGTTTGCCGGCAGAGCGGGATACGCTTTCTTTTTATTTTCGTCTACTATGAGCGTCATGCTACGGGATTAGCAGTCAACGTTTAAAAATATTTTTTAAATATTT
>JALVWC010000026.1 GCA_027038505.1 Nanobdellati archaeon | reverse complement strand
ATGACCTCTTTTCTCTCCCCCGCGTCAAAATAGCGCAGCATCACGACGTTACCTCCGTCCAGCTTACCCTCTTTTCATGAACGAGTTTTTTTATTCTTTTCTGCTTCTCCGTAAGACTTGAGTTCCCTGTTTTCACCTCCACGAAGGTTATTTCATCATCCCCAAAAATTATGCCATCAATTGGGCTTCCTATGAACCTGAAGTCCCTCAGGCTGCCGCGAAACTCACGAAGAAAGGGAACGAGCTGCTCGGCAACCTTCCCGCTTACAATGCTCCTGCTGAGCAGTTCGCTCTCGAGCTTCTTGATTCTTTTTCTCTGCTCCACAGCAAGCATGGTGAGAAAGAAAACCGCGACGGATAACAGAATAATTAAGATCGGCGAGTTCGGAATCACAGCCTCACCTCCTTTCTTGCGAAGAGCATTCCAACAAGAGAGCCGGAAAGAACCGTTGCATACTTGACGAGCCGGAAGCCAACAAAGCTGGCAGCTTCATTGAAAGCCCTCTTAATATCTTTCAGAGAATCGTACTCATTTGGGTTCACCAGCACAGCAACTCTTGAATCATGCATAAGAAATCTTTTGTAATTTTCCACGAGTCCGAATATCCTGACGGGGTTCGAACGCACAAAGCTGAGTATAACATCGAACTTTCCCCTAATAACGGGAGAGAAATCCTCCTGAAACAGGTTGCCAACATACGCCTCCGCATAATTTTTAAGGCCGTGGTCAAAAAAGTTCAATACCACAACATCAGCCTTCCTTTCCAGAATGTAATCCACATGTCCCTGTCTCAATTCGAATCCCAGAATCCTGTTCGTGGGGTTGAGGTTAAGAAGATCCCCGTCTATCTTTCGCATACACCACCAGTCCATGTCCTTATCCAGAATGTGCTCCTCCACGAGTTCCAGTTTTTCGGTTCTGTCCCCCACATCATAAAAAGGGTTCGTTATTTCGTTACCTTCAATCTTTACCAGCCCTTCCTTTATGTATGCGAGAATGAGATCCTCCGACGCTGTGGGATGTCTCCCCTTCAGATACTCAACAAGCTTCATGATACATTTTTGGTTTTTCCGAATTTTAACTTTTGTTTTTTACACCACTCAAAAATGTCCACAAGTTCCTCCATACTCAACTGAAAGACCTTTCTGTCCGCATGAGGAACATGCTCAAAAACTTTTTTGGCATCCTCCTTTCCAAGGCCGAGGAACACCCTCGAGCTGAAGAAAGCGTTTTTAACGCTCTTCTTCTTGTGGGTAAAAAGCGCTTTCACCATTCCGAAAAAACAATCTCTATTATCCATACTTACGGGATGTTCCTTTCGTGGAATGAGCCTGACGATGCAGGAATCCACATTCGGGGGCGGCAGGAAGCAGGAGCGCGACACGGTGTGAAGATAATAGGGCTCAAAGTAAAACCTCACAAGCACAGTTATCCTTGAGTAATTCTTATCGCCGGGATGAGCCACAAGTCTCTCTCCAAAATCCTTCTGCACACACAAAGTGGAGTCCTTCCCATAATTGCAAAGCTTTTCAACAATAGGGGAGGATATGCTGTAGGGTATGTTGGAAACACATTTGGTGAAGAACGGAAACTCAATCTCCAAAACATCACCTTCTATCACCTCCAGTCTACCTTCCCCTATCTGACCCTCGAATTCCTCTCCGAGAACTTCAACAAGTCCGGGATCCTTTTCGATGGCAATCACTTTTTTGGCGTGTTTAAGCAGCTCTTCCGTAAGCATGCCGAAGCCAGCGCCTATCTCGAGAATGACATCATCCTTCCTGACCTCTGCAAGTTCAACCTCCTTCCGTATTATATTCTTGTCTATGAGAAAGTGCTGCCCCAGCTTTTTATTCGGCCTTATACCGTATTTCCGGAAAATTTCGGAGGCCCTCATGGTATCCAGCTCTCCAGAAAAATGTGATAGCCGGGGGATGAAAAAAGCAAAAAAACATTGTCAGAACTTTGAGTTTTTAAATCAGAATCGTTCCCGCGATCTCCTTGGAACGAAGAGGTACCACTTTTCTTCCTCACCTTCCAGCTCCTCCATAATTCTTTTTATTATTGATCTCCTTGGATCCGGAAGGGTGGGTACCCTCCTCTTTATGTCTTCGAAGCTCTCAAAGGGCTTTTTCTTCCTTTCCTCGATTATCTCCCACATGTGTTTTTTACCTATTCCGGGTAAGAGCTCAAGCTGATGAAGTTTGGTGGTTATGGGTGATGCTGTGTTAAAAAATTCCACGAATTTTTTCTCATTTTCCTCCACGATTTTCTCTATCGCATATTCTAGCTCTCCGTAGGCAGCGGCAGTAAGTCTTGAGGGTGGGATCTTCCTTATTATGCTTGCTATCTTGTCCCTTTTTCCCTCCCCAATGTACACCTTTTCCATAACTTCCAGCTTCACACCCGGTTTTGGCGCAACCTCCAGAAGGGTGAAGTATCCCGTGCCTATCACTTGGGCTACGGGCCTCCGCTCTCTGTTTGCGGGATGTCCTACCGGCAGGAAGTCCAGAACATACGCCCATTCTTCCTTGAATTTTCTTTGAGTCATCATGAGCAACACCTGCCTTTTAACTTTAATTCTGCAAAGAAATTTTATAAATGATACCTTTTTCCTGACCAGAACTAGGTCGTTTCATTTTCCTCTGTCTTGTCTTCGGAGAGTTCTCCTTCAGAAACAGCCTCATCCTTCCTTGCTGCTGCACCGAAAGGTTTGTATGTTATTCTCTCCTCCGGTTTTATCTTCGCTACAATTTCCAGAATCTTCTTTATTTTAGTTTCGTCCAGCTCTACTCTCTCCTTGGCGAAGATTATCTTTACATCCTCCTCCTCTTCTGGAAGGATATTGAGGATCATGGCTATGTGTGTGTCCTTCAGCTCGGGGATCTCCTTCTTCAGCTCTTCTTTGGCTTTCCTGGCACTTTCAGCATTAAGAATAACACAGCTCCTCAGAAAATCCAGCGTGATTTTCTGCTCGTAACCCATTTCTTGCGTTTCTTTTTCAACGGCCTCCATGATCTCCTTTGCCTCAGCGTAGCTTATCGCTTCCTCCTCAAGGATCTTCATGAACATACCACCTCCGTGATTAAGAACGCACAACTTGAACAGGTCTGATGTGTTCCGGCCTTGCGATCACTTTCTTAATTTTACCACCATCCCTTATTTCAACGACATAACTCATGCCCCTCTTTTCGACAACTCTGCCCGTCCTTCCGTGGAATCTCGAGTGAGGCATGCCCTTGTGTACTGGGGGGTTTATCTTGATGGCCACATAATCCCCAATGTTGAAACTCTTCATAACATCATTTACCGTTAATTTTCTTTTCTCCTTTTTCCTTAGAAGCCTCCTTGTACCGGCACGAGGACCTTTGGCCTTTCTGACCATTGGCTATCACCCGTAACACCACAAAATATAGAACAATAAATTTTTAAAATTGCCCGGATCGCCAAGGGATCCTTAATTTTGCTTTTCTCCAGAGCTGTTCTCATTGTTTATGAAACCCGCAACGATCAGCTTTTCCACTTCACATTCAGAGTTGAGAAGCTCTGCCACGGAAGGTCTTGTTCTGCCGCCATCTCCATTAACAAACTCCTTTATGTATGTGCCGGCATCAGCTTCTATTATCATCTTTGCCCTTCTTTCATCAAGCCTCTCCACATCAATTATCTTTACCCTTCTTTTCCTGATCTTATCGCTCCTTCTGTGCAGCACCCTGGTCGGTGTTTTTTGCGAGATCACAGCCTGAAAGCCCTTCAGTTTTTTCAGATCTTCATCGTTGATCTCCCTTTCGAACCTCACGATGACTTCGTAAATCTTTCTGGAACGCTTCTCTTTGATTATCCTGACCATATCCTTATCCACAATCTTCAGATCCTTAACCTCAACAACCCCCCTGTTTTTCTTATTGATTTCCTTCTCAGCCTTTTTGAGATCTATCTTCCTTTTCCTCGGTTCGAGGATCTCGATAACGAATTCCCTCCACCCGGTGCAGAGCGCATCAATATCCTCCCTGCCGGCCCCGTGAATTTTGGTATCCACACCTTTTGTCATCTCCAGCAGGATTTCCCCTATTCTGTCCTGAACGCTGTCATCGTAAAGCCTGCCCTTCCACTCGCACCTTCTACACCCCACTCCGTTACAGTGTCTGCACACCCATCTAGCTTGAGGCATTTCCCTGTATTTGTTGTATCTGCCGTAAATGTAGAGGGAAGACACTATAAGTTCTATCACATTCCTCTGGAGGTTTAAAATGACGGTTACGTCTGGTTTTTTGAACTCCACCTTCTTTCCGGTTAGTTGCTGCACCCTCTTACCAACTTCCCTTGTTATCTCGTTTCTTATGCTTTCAGCATAAATGCCGCCGATTTCCTCCCATAATTTTGCTTCAGCATTTTCTATGTGTTCCGGCAGCTTCACACCGACAAGAAAGGTCTCAAACTCGTAGCCTTCAAGTTCCTTCACAACGTTTCTGGCCATCTCATCAAGCCGTTCCATAATGTTCCCGCACAGGAAGCATTCAAGATTCTCCTTATCAACTTCCTTCAGCTGGAGATTGAGATGCTTGTTGTTATGAAATGCGATGCCCACAAAGTTCTCCACCCGTATTTTCTCGCTTTCATCTTCTTCAAACTTCTTCAATTCTTCAGAATCTGCAGCAATTCTGTCTATCTCCATCGCCACAATCATCCTTACTATCCTGCCCCTTTCCGCATTGTCCATTCCGGTCAGAAGCTCCGCGAACTGTCTTCCGAGGCAACGATCGCAGATATATCCCATGCACATTATCCTTTTTCCGAGCTCCAGCACGGACACCATACTCATCTTTCTAATCTGGTAAATTTTTAAAAGAAAAACAGCGAAGCTCTAAACCAATTTATATATTTTTGATATGACAAAATATGAACCATGAAAAAACCCGTTACGATCGAAACTCTTGTAGTTGCCTTCATAATACTCCTTTTTGCGTTTACAAGCATCATGTTGTTTTTTTCTTCGCTTTCCTTCGCTTTTTCATGCGGGATTTATCATGCGGTGAACTGTCCTTCAGGTCAAGCTATTTTGAGGTTGAGCGACACCATCAATGCCCATGTGGCCAATATCGGTGCTGACCCTTCCCTCTACCCCTATGTTCTTTGCTGCGATTTCACACCATATCGTGCGGATGTGCAGCTTTCCAGCGGAAACTGCTCACAAAACCACGAGTGCGTGATAAGGCTGAGCGGACCGATCAACGCCCACGTCGCTAACTGTTCCTACACCTTTTATCCCTATGCTCTCTGTGTGAATGTAAGGCAGGCGCTCTTCTCATGCCATCTCATCTCCGCCGTGAATAGCTGTGGTAGAAATGAAGCCTGCCTTCTAACCTTGTCTTCTGATGTAAACGCTCATGCCGGAAACTGCTCGGCATACAACAACACAATCGCTTACAGGTTATGCTGTGAAGTGCTTTCTTCCGCATGGAGTCCACCATCCACCCCCTCTAAGGTGATGTTATTCATACCGAAATCAAACATAATAACCATGACCGCGCACACACCCTACAGGATGGTGGTGGGGGTAAAAAACCTCGGGCAGGCACCCGTCCGAGTTTTACTGAAAATAACGTTCACCAACATACAACTCCAGGGCAACATTTATTTTACCGAGAGGAAAGAGTTTCGAAACGAGACAGATAGAAGATCCATGGAAATTTACCTGTGGGGCGGAGAGAAGAAGTTCGTACCCATAGATATAGATATACCATACGCCGGTGATTATAATTTCAACGTCACCGCAACAGTTCCCGGCAGCGGAGTTACGTATCACGATGAGGTTGTGGTTCATGTGAAAAACCCGCCCACCGGAGGTTCGGCAAGCGCGATGCCGGGAATCACACTGACCAATATCTTTTTGTGCATGCTCTTGGGTTCCGTCATTTCCGCTGTTTCAGCAGGGGCGGGTCGCTAAAATCATTTAATCTTTCTGAAATATTTCCCTTCTATGGAGGAAAAAACCGTAGTACAGAATGGCGATCTGGCCACATTTGTTTCGAGAAAAGGCAAATACTGGGTAGCGAGGGTTAAGGAGCATGACACCCTTGCCACGCATTTTGGGGTTGTGAATTTTACCGACATCATTGGGAAGAAGCGTTATGGAGAGAGGGTTGAGACTTCCAAGGGAAATGAGCTGTTCGTTTTCAGGCCGGCCCTCCATGAGTACGTCCTTAAAAAGATGAAGAGAGGAGCACAGATAATATATCCAAAAGACGCCTCCGCCATAATAACTTACGGGGACATAAGGAGCGGGATGCGGGTGCTTGAGGCCGGAACGGGCTCGGGAGCCATGACATGCTTCCTGGTCGAGGCGGTGAGCGAGAAAGGTTTTGTTCTCTCGGTGGAGAGAAGGAAGGATTTTTTGCGCATAGCCAAGCGGAACATAGAGGGATTTTTTTCGGGTATGCCGTCCAATCTTGCTCTTGTTGCGGGTGATGTAAAGGAGGTCTCTCTGAGGCAGAAGTTTGACAGAGCCGTTCTCGACCTCGTGGATCCGTGGAACGTTATGGATAATGTTACCGATGCCCTCGTTCCCGGAGGGGTGCTGGTATGTTACGTGACCAACGTGCCGCAGCTCCAAAAGACTTACGAGGCGATGAAGAGGAGCGGCAAGTACACGGACATAAAGTGCATGGAGGTTCTCGTCAGGGAATGGTTGGTGGACGAAAAACGCGCTCGTCCTAAGGAGAGGATGGTGGCCCATACGGGCTTCATAATGGTGTCAAGGCGAGTGGCATGAAGTGTGTGAGGTGCGGAGCGAGAGCTTCTGTGAGGCTCAGGAGGCACAGAACGAGCTTTTGTGAGAAATGCTATACCCTCTATTTTGAGAGACAGGTGGAACGCGCCATCGAAGAGTTTGATATGTTCCGGAAAGATGAAAAGGTTCTGGTCGCGGTTTCGGGAGGCAAGGACAGCATGTCCCTCTGGAACGTGCTTCTGGAAAAAGGATACAGGGTTATCGCGCTTCACATAGATCTGGGCATAGGACAGTACTCGCGCAGTTCCAGAGGTGTTGTTGAAAAGTTTGCAAAGGAGAAAGGCGCGGAACTTATAGTCTATGATCTAAAGGAAAGGTACGGGAAAAGTCTTCGCACTCTCATTAAGGAAAGGAAAAAGCTTGTGCCGTGCAGAATCTGCGGCACCGTGAAGAGATACGTGATGAACAGGGTGGCCTTGGAGCACGAGGTGGACTGTGTTGTGACGGCGCACACCCTTGACGACTGCTGCGCTTTTTTGTTCGCATCCCTGCTGAGCTGGGACCTCGAGCAGATATCCCGGCAGGACGTGCTGCTTGATGCAGGAGAAGGCCTGGTGAGAAAGGCAAAACCCCTTTACAGGCTTACCGATGAGGAATGCAGGCTGTATGCCACCATCAACAGCATTCCTTTTGTCCATGAGAAGTGCCCGTATTCGAGAGGTGCCATCTCAATTCAGCTCAAGGACATGTTCGACCAGCTTGAGAAAAAGATACCGTCTGTAAAGCAACAGTTCTATTTCGGGTTTCTGAGAAGGGGTAAAAAAGCGTTCCAGAAGAACGTTAAGGAGGCAAGTCTCGTGCCGTGCAGAATCTGTGGCATGCCCACAATCGAGGGAAGGGATCTGTGCTTCTTTTGCACTCTTATGCGGGGGGAGAAATAAGGATAAAGAAATAAATTATAAGCGTGGAACCGCCCACCGCACATCCACACCTGTAGAAATCTTTTTATGGCGGTCATCATCTATCTTAAATCATGACCCTCGAACTTTTTGAAGTGATGCGGGAGGTAAAGCGCTGTAAGCGGTGTCCCCTCCATAAACACCGCAAAAATCCTGTCTTCGGGGAAGGGAACGATGAGGCTTCTATCATGCTTGTTGGTGAGGCTCCGGGAAAAAAGGAGGACGAAACCGGCAGACCGTTTGTGGGAGCTGCCGGCAAATATCTCACAAACGCCCTGCGGGAGTTGGGCGTTGACAGGACAGAGGTGTACATAACAAATGCCGTAAAGTGCAGACCTCCCCAGAACAGGAAGCCGACAAAGAAAGAAATTGAGGCGTGCAGGCCGTATTTGCTAAAACAGATGGAGATAATCAAACCGCAGGTTATAATTTGCCTTGGAAATTCCGCGGCTTACAGCCTGCTCGGAAGGGATATTAAGCTTAAGGAGGAAGCGGGGATGCTGTTGACCCGTGATGGAAGAAAGATCATGATCACATACCATCCCTCCTTTGTCATGCGCTTCCGAGGAAGGTATGAACAGGAATTCATGAAACACCTCAAGTGTGCGGTGCTTTCGCGGTATTTCAAGAATCTGGATGGCAAAAGACTCTCCTAAAAACATCACGAGCTTTCTTCTTTCTCTTTATCAGAAGTCATGTCTGCATTTTCTTTATTCTCATCATCTTTCTCATCTTTTTCTGGTATGTAAATCTGAATGTTGAACTGCTCTCTCAGCGCCTTTGCGACGGCAGGCGAACACTTATTGCACACCCAGAACTCCACCTTACCCTTTTTAAGCCTCTTTATTATCTGCAACCTATTTTCCTGCTCTCTGTGAAACCTCCTTTTACACACATCGCATATTTTGAATTTTCTCCCCACATTACCCCACCGCACAAAATGGAAAATATTTAACAAGATTTGGAGAGAGTAACTCTAAATGAATTTCGAAAACCTTATAAATTTTCAAGGGAAGCTGCGCGAAAAGACAGTGATTGCACATGGTTATGTGAATTTTGAGAAATTGCGGTTCGTGTGCGGAGTGGATGTGTCTTACAGAAGAAAAGCGGAATTTCTGTGCTGCTGCGCCTCGTTATTTGACCTTAAAAAACATGAGGTGGTGATGAGGGTGTTTCTTTTCTCGAGCACCCGGAACTTGATGCCTTACGTACCCGGGTTCCTGTCCTTCAGGGAGGGAGACGTGATGGTCAGGTGTGTGTCGCACCTTCCGTTTAAACCGGATGTTCTGCTCGTTGATGGTAATGGCATACTCCATCCGAGAAGGGCGGGACTTGCATGCTATGTTGGGGTGAAGCTTGAAATTCCCACAGTTGGCGTGGCCAAATCGCTTTTATGCGGGGAGGTCAGGAACGGTTATGTGGAGGTAAATGGTGAGGCTGTGGGGATCGTGATGATCAAAAACGGCAGGAAATATTACGTTTCTCCCGGACACAGAATCGATATAGAGGAGGCAAGGAGAGTTGTGGAACTCTGTATTGATGAGGAGGACAATATCATTCCGTTAAAAGATGCGGACGAGAAAAGCAGAAATGCTCTAAGAAAGATCGCGGGAAGATAAACAAAAATTTCCCACAATTGAACTTAAACGGTTCTACAAACGAGAAATCATTATATACTCTATCGACATATCTATATCATTTATGTCGTTCTCCAGAGTGGTGAGGCTTGCTGATGGAGCCGCGGAAGTGGCAGCAATCATCTCCAGATGGAATGGAAGAATAAGAGTGGTGAGTCATCACGATGCAGATGGAATAGCTTCGGCAGCACTCCTCTTCAAAGCTCTAAGGGACAGGAAGAAGGACTTCGATATCGTCTTTTTAAAACAGCTGGAAAGTGATGCGATGGATGGTGTTGTGGAGGAGGGTATAGACCACTATATTTTTCTTGATCTCGGTAGCGGGCAGCTTTCAACCATAAAGGACCGTATACCTGACGATAAAGATGTTGTCGTGGTGGATCATCATCAGCCACAGCAGATTAAGTGGAAGGAGCTTGCTCACTTCAACCCGTATTTTTACGGGGTGGACGGAAGCATCGAGATAAGTGGCGCAGGAATGTCATACCTTGTTGCAAGATGTTTAAGCGAGAATGTGAGAAACAATGTGGACCTGGCTGTGGTGGGGGCATTCGCGGATGTACAGACACATAACAACGAGCTCGTGGGGATCAACAGACTTCTTTATCAGGATGCGGAGCTGTTCGGGGTTGTGAAAAAGGAGAAGGGCCTTAACATTTTCGGCAGGTACTTCAAGCCGATACACAAAGCCCTGAGCCAATCCATGGATCCTTATATCGACGGGATAAGCGGCAATGAATCCGGGGCGGTGCAGCTTCTTGCCGAGCTCGGGATCCCCATAAGGGATGAAAAAGGTAACTTCAGAAGGTTGTGTGATCTCACAAGGAAGGAAGAAAGGAAGCTCGCAACGGCACTGGTGATTGAAAGTGCGGCAAGCGGTCTTCCGGTGGAGAAGATAACAACACTCATCAGCGACATCTATAAAATCCGGGGCAAATATGAGGTGAGGGAGTTTGCAACGTTTTTAAACGCATGCGGGAGAATAGGAAAGCCGATGGAGGGTGTAAAGTTCTGTCTGGGCATAAGGAATGATGTGGAAGAACTGTATTCCAACTACCGAAGAATGATATCCTCAGCTCTATCATGGATTTCAAGAAACAGAAAGAGCTTCATAGTTACGGATAAGGCGACCTATATTCTGGCGGGAGACAACATAAGCGACACCATTATAGGCACGGTCCTTTCCATCTGCATGAAGTCTAAGATCCCGACGGATATAGGATTTTCCTTCGCAAATTCCTGTAATGGGGTTAAAGTATCGGCGCGCGCCAAAAAAGATGATGGCAGCATAAACTTGGGACTGATTATAAGGAAAGCCTGCGAAGTTGTGGGAGGAGAGGGTGGAGGTCACAGAACTGCAGCCGGTGCCAAAATACCTTTCGGAAGCGAGATGAAATTCATAGAAGCTGTGGAGACTCTGATATAGCCTCCTCATGATTGATGCCGGGAATTTTTTGGTACCATGTAGAAAAATTTCCCGATAACTTCTCACAAAAACGGGGCTTTGGTGGGAGCGGTGCGCCGCGGTGTACACCGCTCCCTCTCGCCCCAGCCGTTGAGGGGGCGAGCATGAAGGGGAATTTCAATTCCCTATTTTCTTAGGAGATTTTTAAATTTTAATTCCACGATATTTAATCTGTAACCTATCGCTTTTGTGCCGGTACCTCACTTTTCAGAAAGATTAATAAAAGTTTCTATCAAACTAACTTGTGTTTTCCGTGAGGTGATGCAATCTGGCAGCAAGGACGCAGAGCAGGAGGAAGGTCAAGCTCACATGGTATCAGATAAAGGCGCCAGAGCATCTCGGAGGAGGTATGGTTGGCGAGACGCCCGTAACAAAACATGGGAGTCCGATTGATAGAGTTCTCGTAATACCTCTCAACATGGTCACCAACAACATAAGGCATGTTTTCATAAACATATTTCTCAGGATAGTTGAGGTGGATAACGATATTGCTAAGACAATTTACTGGGGGCATGAGCTTTCCAGGGACAGGATAACCAGAATGGTGAGAAAGAGAACATCCAGAATAGATGTCATAAAGGATGTCACCACCATGGATGGAGTCAAGCTCAGAATAAAACCCATCGTGATAACCGGTGGTAGGGCTAACTATTCCGTTCAGAAAGCCATAAGAAAGGAAATCGAGAACTTCCTCGAGGAGCATGTGGGCAGCAGAAAACTATCAGAGCTTGTCAAGGAAATATTCGACGGCGTGCTCCAAAAACTCATGTTCAACAAGGTCATCACCATACACCCAATAAGGTCCTTGGATATCAGAAAGGTGGAGGTAAAAGAAGTATATAATCTGGAAGAGTAATACGATTCTAATTCTTTAAACTTATATTGTTGTACGCTGTTGTGGAACGAGCTTTTTCAGGTAAAGAGCAGGAAGTATATGCTAAGAGCGTAGCAAACAATCCCGAGGAATATGCCCATGGTCGCGAATCCCGGAGGTTGATATCTGGTCGAGTCCGGAAAGTGGAAAACAAAAAAGCACCCCGTGAAGAAAAAAAGAACACCTACCAGTTTAAGGAGAAGTCTTCTCAAACCCACAATATCGACCACCAGCCATGATCCACCTACAATGAAAAGAACGCCAAACATCATGAGCAGTGTGAGGTGCACATCCGCGTTTAGAACTCTCCCTCTTATTCTTAATGTATTGACAAAAAAAGTTATGACATCCATAAAGTAAAGCAGATAAACTCCAAAAAAGACCATGATAAGCCCGAGGATAAGCTGAATGATTTCGAATTTCATAATTGTTTTTTGTGTCCTAACTTATATATATGAGTTGGTCAGAAATTCATATTCATGGTATGGGCGAGAATTAAATTGACCCTCTATGATAATCTTTTCGAACCACACAAAGAAATATTCATCAATTATTCCGGACCGCATCCAGAAAAGCTTTACAATAAGCTTCAGGAATTAATGCCAGCGATATTTAACATCCCCCCGAGTCACATACAGGAAATAGCCTTTACATGGGAAACGCCGAGCGATGATGAGATAAAGTTCAACACATGGTGGCGCGTCATAAAACAGATGGATGTTTATTCCTATCTAAGGGTTGACATAAAGCTGAAGGGTTACTCCAAGAATGGGAGGGGCCCGGCAACAATTTCTATAGATTCCGCCCTTGTCACCGAGTATCCGCAGGACACTTTACTTCAGCAATCCATTTTTTACGAGATGGCAAGACGATTCTGGCACACAGTTTTTTACCACAAAAAAAGAATGGAGTACATCCAGATAGGAAGGCGCATCGTAAAGAAACTGGAGGAAGAGATCAAAAAGTACATGGAGGAGTTGAGGGTTCATGGCTAGCAAGAAACTCGTTTATGATGATATGATATTCGCACCGCATGAAATGAAGAAAATAGTGTACACCGGGCCGAATCCTTTTGGTTTCAAGGACAAGATAGTTAATGTGCTGAAACGTGTGCTGGAAATAAGAAGTCCAAGGGTATGGGAAAAGGATCTTAGGTGGGATACTACGGATGGTTCTTTCTATTACGAGGTGGAGGCCACAAAATCGTTCGATAGATGGACAACTCTCATATTCAGAATGCGTGCTTGGGGATCCCAGGGCGATGACCCCAAAAAGATGGGCAGCATGACGTTGAAGTATGGGGGTGTGCTCAGAACCACAGTACCGTGCTCCCACAGCCTTCACAAGAGTTTCTGGTGGACTTACAACTATCTGTTTTACAACAGGCATCGCCAGAAGTATTTTGAGATTTCAAAAAGAATGCTCCTAACCATAGAAAATGCCATAAGGGAAATACTCGGGATACCTCCTCAGAAGGTTGAACGCGTCACCGTTCCGAAGGGCGCGGGTTTTAACTATTAGATAAATAGCGGGAATACGGGAATCCTTCTTGCCTGTCTTCGTCGAGAATATCTTCAGTAATGCTTGCTTAACATTTCCTCTATTCTCTTGAGTCTTTCAAGAATAACAGCATTTTGCTCCCTTATGGTGTGGAGTTCGTTTATTATTGTGTTTAGATCAGGACTGCCGAGATGTTGTGTTGAATTTTTGGACGAAGCGTAATAATTTCCTGATGTCCTTGCAGGAAATGTGTTGTTCTCAAAGGAAGGGGAGGTGTGAGAAAAACCGCCCTCCATGGTTGACGGAGGCTGAGCTTTTTCATTCCCGTGGGGCTCAGGGACTGTGGTGGCAGAGTTCCGAAGTGCGTTGTTACGAAAGTGCGCCTCATCGAAATTTCTTGTGAGCGGCCCTTCTTCGCTCGCATCACCGAATGGGGCTCTCTCTATTGCCGGGTAGTTTGTATCGAACCTCTCTTCAGCCCTTGTAAACAGAGCTCTCCCCATTCCACTTAACTCGTTTCTAAACCTGTCTGCGGCCTGAGCGTTCAGCTGAGAGAAAGTTGATGAAAAGCTCTCTTGTGCCACATGCCCTTTATTTGCGGAGCCAAGAACCTCCTCTATTTTATCATCGATGGATTTCCGCTTGAATTTAGATGTCAATTCACTCAGTTTGTCCCCCAAGCCCATCTTCGAGCACCCTAAACTTTTATTTTGAGTCCGCACCTATATAAATTAATTGTGAGGTTCCATGGTGTTTAACAGGTTTCTTTCAGGGGGAAAAAAGGAGGAACAACGACCAGCGATGGGTTCCGCAGAAAAGAAACCACAGGGCAGGTGGGATAAGTACAACAGGCCTGTGGATTACATCATAGGTGTTACCCCCGGTTTCGCTCAGTTCAGGCAGGGAGCCGAAAGGATGGCGCTCTCCGGAGTAGCGAAAAAGATAGCATTCGGTGCAAGACAGGGCTTCGATTTCGTGGAGGTTGACTTCGAGAGCATAGCTGAAGCTTACGAGCACGGTGTTGAGGAGGAAGTGAGACGTGTTGTTGAAGCGCAGGGACCTTCATTCGGTTTTGGAATTCACGCGCCCGTAACCGGAGAGATAGCCATAGACCTTGGAGTTGCCAACGCTCACGAATGGGAGAGACACCACCGCAATTTGCAGAGAACAGCCATAATAGCCAAGAAAACGGGCGCAAAATTCATTTTGTTCCACACCTCCCATAAGCCGAGGCCGGGCCTCACATATTATCTTGCAACGCACGAATACCCGTTACCGCAGTACTCCTTTACGGGAGAGAATCTCGCGGTATGGATTGAGAAGGTGGCGAGCGGTGAATTTACGGACCCTGTGGACGGCAAGAGGAAAAACATACCGTGGTTAAAGGACTGGTTCAAGGCGAGGTTTATCAATATTCTCTACCGCTTGCTCGGTGTGGTGCCAAACGCGGAAGTGGTCAACTTTCTGAGCACCACGGATGAGATTGAGACCGATAAGGGGATGGTGAGACCGTGGCGGGAGTATGGAACTTTCAACGAGAGGGTGAGGTTCGCGGCCCAGCAGTTGAGAAGGATAAAGCTGGAATACTGGGAGAAAACGAGACCGCACCTCCTGAAAGAGCTGGACAGGAGGATAAAGGAGCTGGAGGCCAAGCAGAGGGAAATTGAGGAGAAGCTCTACACTCCGGAGGAGAGGAAAAAACGAGCTGAGCTTTACTCAAAGCTAACCGAGATAAGTGCAATGATTCTCAATTTTCAACAGCTTGCTGAACGGCTCAAATACAGGCTCGAGATGCTCAAAATGAAGGGCGAACTAACCGATGAGGAAAAGAAGGAGGCTGAGAATCTTCTTACTCAGGTGCATACAACTCAGAAAAAAATTCTGGAGCTGCAGCAAACCCAGGCATCAGTACAATCTGAAATCCAGAACATAGATGCTCATGCTAAGGAAAGGCAGAAAACAGCTGGAGAGGCTGGATACTATGAAGCGCTGGAGAGGGAACTGGAGACCCTTAAAATCCTCAGGTACAAGGTGGAGAGGTGCGATAAGAGCACGATACTCGATGATGATAAAAGGCTTGAGGAGATAAAGGAGCTGCTGTCTTATTCTCTCGTGTACAAGATGTTTATAAGAACTCTCAACGGCGGAGTTGATCCAGAAGAGGCTGTTGGCGTCAATGGTAGCAAGAGCAGCAGCGCACGCGGACTAACCCCGGCCTATCAGTTCTATCTCCTGTGCGAGCATGTTGTTGAGACTGTCACGAGGATGAACTTCGACCAGCTTTACGAACTCTGGAAACAGCAGGGGAGCGAGGCTCCTGAGAAGGTGAGTTATGAGGTTGTGGCAAAGTACATGTCCGTTGTGGGGGACCCTTTATGGAAGGAGATCGTCGAGAATGAAGCTGGCTGTCCCATCATACCCGATGTTGCCATAGACTTGGCCAACAAGGGAATAGAAAGATATGTCGATCCTATGGGTAACAGGGCAAGGATACCGGTACAGAAGATAATAGAGCTGATAATCACAGCCGTAGCATGTAAATACATACAGGGCCACCTGCTTGTTAAAACACCACCGTGGAACATGGGCGGAATTCCCGAGCAGGTGCTGGAGTGGAAGATAAATGACTCAACAGAAGGGAGCAGGAGAAGTGAGATGCTGAACAGCAAACTTGCGAGGGATCTTAATGATGATGAAATAAACATGTCGATCTATGAGTTCTGCAAGAAGAACAGAATCCATATTTTCGTGGAGACAGAACAACCGGCCCCGGGTCTTGAAGGACAGCTTCGGGTGATGCATGCTCACCACCACATAGCTTTGGTTAAAAGCATAGAGAACGGGGAACACATCTCCTACACCATAGATTTCGAGCATCTGACAACCAATCTCATAGATCCAATCAAGGATGTGGAGGAAAATATTAAGGGTGGTGATGCGAAATATGTGAGGATGGTGCACATTAACGCACCACGCCCCTACGGCGGTTTACACGGTCAGATACAGCTTTTCAGCCTTGATATGTACATACTTTATAAATGGCTCTGGTTACTGAGACAAAAGGGTATGAAGAGCGCGTATCTGATATGGGAGTGGGGTGCAGCCGGTCCACCAGAGGATAGCGCTGTGGCCCTAAGATTAATGATAAAACATCTGGAAAACGACACACCTCCGGATAAGCTGCCTCCGGAGTTCTACGGTCTGGGTCCGGAATTCGAAGCCGCACAGTATGAAGCGGTGAGAATGCATGCGATGGATCCCATAGAGGGGTTGCTCACACTTCCCGAGCATTCGTACTCGTTTTTCGGAGACAGGGCGAGAGAACTCAACAAGCTTGCAAACTGGTTGAGAAACAGGTTCAAGTGGTGATGCCTCGGATTAAGGTCACATATATAAAGATAATACCACAACTCCCTAACTATGGTGTCCGTGTATGGATGACCAGTCAACATCAAAAGATGAAATCGCAAAAATAAGGGAAGCGGTAGTTAGAGATGCTCTTGCGAATGAAGAACGCAAACAGCATTCTGAAGAGGTGATTATTGGTATGAAATCTGCAGAATCGATGGAAGAAGGAGGTGCGGGCGCAGGGAAGAATGAAAATATAAAAAAAGAAATTATAAATCAAAAAAATGATGTTAAACGTGGAGAAAGCGGGAGTGCATCACGAACCGGTGGGGCTGACGGATCGGTTCTTTCCGACGTTGATAAAAAAAGGAAACAGATCGTGGAGCGCTACACTACAAGCAAAGTTGATAAGGAACTTCGGCATCTCGCATCGGAGGGAAGGAAGATAGACAAGGTGGCATTCCTCACAGAGGAGGAAAAAAGAAGGTTAAGAAACGTGGGCATCACCACGGTGAATGTTCTTGCGTCCTCGAGTAAAAAGGAGCTTGTGGAGGCGGGCATTCCGAAGGAAAGGGCGGAAGAGATAGTGGGGCTGGCGAGAGAGGAAGAGAAGAAAATAGAAGAGAGAATAAAAAGCCTGCAGGAGGAAAAAAGAAAAAAGGAATTTGATAAAAGAATGGAGATAGCGAGAAGATACGCTGCAAAGCTTATCCAGAAGTACAGAAAAAGAATAAAATCCGTTGTGGTTTACGGATCAACAGTAAAGGGGACTTATCATGAAAAAAGCGATCTTGATATTTTTGTCATAATGGATGATACGGAAGTGGAGGAGGAAATTCCGGATCACGTGAAGGACCAGATATGGGATGAACTCGTTAGAATAGCGAGGGATTTGGACGAGCGTATAACGATTCAGGCGTTCATGTTTCTTACGGAGTTCTGGGAAAATCTGAGGGTAGCGGAGCCGGTTCTCATTTCCATTTTGAGGTACGGAATCCCTGTTTATGATGTTGGCGTCTTCATGCCTGCAAAGCGCATGGTGCAGAGAGGCATGGTTCCGACAACCAAAGAGGCCGTGGATAAGAAGATCTCCGCAGCTCCGCGGTTCGTGGAGTATGCCATCTCCAGGGTGAAATCGGCAGCACACTACTTAGAGCAGGCTGTTGCGTCAGCAGGTAACGCTGCACTGATGATGATTGGGAGATTGCCTGTCAACAAGGAGGAAGTCGCTGATGCCCTCGAGGCAACCCTTGTAGCGAGAGGAATGCTCGATAAAAGCGTTGCTGAGGATATAAGATCTGTACACCGCTTTGCCAAGGACGTTGAATACATGTCTCCTGAGGAAGCAAGGGATATAGGCAGGATGGTTGATGAGTATGTGGGAAAAACGAAGAGAGTGATCGAAGCTATAAAGAATCTAATTGACAGTACGGGAATGAGACATAAAGGCAATATCTTAATAGAGACCTACAAAATGTTCCTCAAAGCTGATGTTGTCGCTTTAAGAAGGCTCGGCATAGAGCCGCCAGAGGAGTTGAAAGATCTGCCCGCTGTGATGCACAGGACTTTTCCGGAGGTCAAGGAGCAACACGAGACCCTTTTCAATACAATGATGAAATACCTTGAGATGGTCAAGGAGGGTAAGGAAGAGGAGATCCCGGAAGAAAAGATCTACGAGATAAGGGAAAAGACGAAGGAATTCGTGGAGCAGTTGCAGAGGATACTGGAGAAAAGACTGAAGGAAACGAAGAGGAATGGTCCATCGGGACATGATACTCTTAGAAGCGGGAAAAATCAGGGGCGGGAAACTGGAAAACCATCCAGATCCGATATTTCCTATCTCGGAGGAGGGAATAAATAGTGGTGAGAGGTGATCATTCTTTCAATTGCCTCTGCCAGGTCGGCAGCGAAACTTACCCTAAGTGTTGCGTAAAGGTAGGATGAGTAGCTCTCGTCAAACTCGATGTGCTGGAACAGACTTTTCATCTTTTTGAGCAGAGCCCTACCAGCTCTATCACCATCAAGAAAGCTTATCACGCTCGAGGCTTTTCTTTCCTCGAATATCTCCTCCAGCTCAAATATGGCTTTCTTGCTGACCTCAACTATCCTCTCCGGACTGATTCCGAGTTTCTCCAGACTCACTCTATCGGTTGATCTCTCAACCACTATCAGTCTTTCATCAGTTCTGAGCTTATCCAGAATAAGCAAAATCCTCTCCACATATTCTTTTTTCATGACACGATTTATTTTAATATGGTAAATTAAAAAATTTTTGAATAATACTTCGACCCATGTCGGAATCAACTGGGGACGGAGTTTCAGTGGTGGAGGGGCTTGCAAAGGTCGAGGTTCCGGCCGGGAGGGTGTGCAAGAGCGATGATGTGTTTTACAATCCACGCATGCGCATCTGTAGGGATCTGAGCGTGCTATCTGCGCTTGTCTTTCTGGAAAATTACAACATAAAAGAGGGGTTTGTGCTCGATGCCTTTGCAGCTTCTGGCATAAGAGGACTGCGCTACCTTCTTGAGTGCGGATCTCATGTCGGCAAAGTTGTGTTCAACGATCTGAATCCCAAAGCCTTGGATTGTGTAAGGCACAACCTCGGGCTGAACGGTATAGATAAAAGCAGAGCTGAGCTGATGATGGAAGACGCGAGAGTGGCCATGCTCCGGCTGAGAAACAAATGTGATGTTGTGGACATAGATCCCTTCGGTTCTCCTTCTAAGTATATAGACTGCGCGGCAGAAGCGATGGCAAAGATCTCCATGCTGGGCGTCACCGCAACGGACACAGCACCGCTATGCGGTACCTATCCCGTTGTATGCTACAGGAAGTACCTTGCAACATCTTACAGATACGATGGTATGTATGAAGCAGGCCTTAGAATACTCGCGGCCTACATAATCAGAATATTCGCTAAACACGAGAAAGCTTTCCTGCCTGTTATCTGCTTCGGCAGGGAGCATTTCTTAAGGGTGCAGGGCGTCGTGAAAAGAAACCTGAGGGAGGTTGACAGGCTTCTCCTGAAGCGTCTCGGCTATCTTTCCGTCTGCGAGAATTGCGGCCATAGGGTGCTCGCTGAGGAAAAGACTTCAAGATGCGAGGTCTGCGGAAGTGAAAAAGTTAAAAATGCCGGTCCTCTCTGGACAGGAGAATTCTTGAATGAGGGGTTCTGCAAGAGTATGGCCAGAAAGATTGAGAAAGAGGTTGGATGGTTGAGCGATGAAAGCGTAAAGGTCATCAATCTCCTGCAGGAGGAAGCAAGGGTTAAGAAGGGCCTCATTTATGATACCCATTTTGTGTGCAAGAAGTGGAAGTTGAAATTTCCTCCTCGAGTAGAGCGGTTGGTTGAGGCACTGAAAGACCACGGTCATGATGCGTCAAGAACACATTTGAAGCCCACAGCGATAAGAACCACTGCAAGGATTGATGAGATAGTGGAGGTGAGCAGGAAAATGAAAATGTAAAGAAAAAAGGCGGGTTTGTTCACTCCAGCACGATCTTCTTTTTCTCACCTTCTTTTTCCTCCTGCGCTTTCTTCCTACCCTTTTCCTCCTCTGACCTCACGGCTTCCTGCGCTTTCTTCTCAACCTCCTCCTCTATGCCCAGCTTCTCAACGAGGTCTTTGTACCTGTTTCTGATCGTAACCTCCGTAACGCCCACTATATCGGCAATATCCCTTTGGGTTCTCTTTTCTCCTTCGAGCACTGCGGCTATGTAGAGAGCCGCAGCCGCAATGCCGGTTGGACCCTTGCCCGATACTATGTCCTCGTCAAGAGCCTTTTTCAGGATCTCCCTCGCTCTCGCCTGTACCTTACCGCTGAGACCAAGGAGCGATGCGAATCGGGGTATGTAGTCTTCGGGTTTCGCAGGCAGGATCTTTATTCCGAGGGCCCTTGCTATGTATCTGTAAGCTCTCCCTATCTCCCTTTTCTCGATTCCGGAAGCCGCACTCAGCTCGGATAAGGTTCTAGGAGTGCCTTTTTCCCTCGCAACGGCATAGATAAGAGCTGTGATTATGCTCTCCATGCTCCTGCCCCTCACGAGCCCCATATCCACGGCTTTCTCGTAAAGCCTTGCTACCTCTTCGTGCACGGACTTTGGCAGACCGAGGTAGCTTATCTGCCTTGCCAGCTCGGATAGGGAGTAGGAAAGGTTTCTGTCCTTGGATTTGGTAAGCCTCTTATTCCATTTTATCATCCTATAGTATTGGGCTCTCTTTCTCGCGGGTACTTTGTAAAGTTCGGCAGAGCTTATCCCTATCTCGGTGCTTATTCCCTTATCATGCTTCGTAAAGGTTATCGGAGCTCCAGTTCTTGTCCTTGTTGCCTGCTGCTCGGAATCGAAAGCCCTCCACTCAGGGCTTGTGTCTATATACTCCTCCTCCAGAACGTACCCGCACTTCTTACAGACGAGCTCTCCCCTGCTCTCATCCTCTATGAATTCCTCCCCACCACATTCGGGGCATTTGAGCTTTTCGACCACGAGCACCACCCGGGAAAACTTTTTAAAACTTTCGATATTTTTAAAACATCCTGTCTAAAAATTTAAAAAAGTTTCTATCGTTGTTTGCCGAATTTTTTGGGTGGCGGTTTTGTCAGCATCCGCCTCAATTCATAGGTTCGCACATGTTGACTTGGCCGTTCGAAAACACTTCATGGTGTTCTTCATGGTCTCCAAGGGAAAAACACAATTTCAACATATCTATCCAAAAACATTATATGAATGCTTGAAGAGAATATTCCGTGGTGAGCAAATATTGCCCAGAATAATCTACTTGCTGGAGAGGGGTCTCAGAAAAGAAGTGAAAGCCCTGCTCTCAAAGATGAGCCCGTCCGAGATAGTGCACATACTCAGAAGAGTTGGCCCGGAAAGAAAAGCTAAAGTTTTTCAGTTGCTTGACAGCAAAAGCCGCGCGGATGTGCTGCTCCTTCTTACTGATGAAGAGAGGAGGGAACTGCTCTTGACACTCTCCGATAGAGATATTGCTGATATCGTAAGGCACCTCGCTTCAGATGATGCCTGCAGAATTCTGCGCTCACTGAAATCCGAGAGGCGCATGGATGCTGTGCTTTCATACCTCCCCGAAAGAAAGAAGAGACAAATAGTGAAGCAGTTGCGCTACTCCAAGGAGGTCGCCGGGGGTATAATGCAGAAGGAGATGGTTGTGGCATCTCCGGCGGAGAGCGTTCAAAACGTGCTGGACAGGATAAAGAAAGCATCTCCAGCAACCTACACGAAGGAGGCATTTGTGGTTGATGAATCCGGCAGACTGCTTGGAAGAGCTGAGCTGGAAAAACTCATCACAGCAAAACCCTCAGCGATGATCGGGGATGTGATGACTCACGCAAAGCCCGTGGTGAGCGTGACAACGGACAGGGAGGAGGTGGCAAATCTCTTCAGAAAACACAGGTGCATGTCAATTCCGGTTGTTGAGAACAACAGGCTTACCGGAGTTGTAACGATTGATGAAGCGCTCAAGATAATGGAGGAAGAGCACGCCGAGGATCTATTCAAGATGTTCTCTCTTGAGAAGGAAGAGAGGGTGTTCGACCCTATCGTAAAGGCCATTAGGAACAGAACACACTGGCTGATAATAAATCTTTTCACGGCATTTCTTGCCGCGAGCGTCGTAAACCTTTTCGAGAATGTGCTCAAGACCTTTGTGCTCCTTGCGGTCTTTATGCCCATCGTTGCCGGAGAGGGCGGTAATGCTACCACTCAGACCATGGCAATAGTGGTGAGGTCGCTCGCCCTGGGTGAAATCACGCCGTCTGATTTCTTCAGGGTGATAAAAAAGGAGGTGGTGGTTGCCGCCATAAACGGTTTGGTTGTCGGAATCATAGCCGCCGTGTTTGCAGTCCTCTGGAAGGGAAGTATGGTCATAGCCATCGCGCTTGTTCTGGCGATGTTCATAAACATGATGGTCGCTGCGTTTGCCGGAGCTACGATACCGCTCCTCCTGAAGAAAATGGGGAGTGATCCCGCATCATCATCCACTGTTATACTCACAACCTTCACGGACGTTTTTGGATTCCTGAGCTTTCTCGGGATAGGAGCTATTCTTTTAAAGCTTCTCGGAGCAGTCTGAGCACACGTTCCCTTTCAATGTTTCTGTTTGTTGTGGTCAGCTTAACCCTGATGGTTGAATGAGCCTCAAGCTTCTTTATGACGGGATGCTTTATTTTAATATGGTGAGTCACAATCCAGCGCGGCTTCGCAATAATTTTTTCCATAACCTGAATGAACCGGTGGCTGAGAAGCTCCATCGGCCCCACTTCATCTATGACCGTTACATCAGCATTCTGCATCTCCCGCTCCAGAACTTCGAGATAGTTTTCGAACTCCCGAACAAACACAGCATACCTTCCGACACGCGGGAGAGCCTGACCAAGAGCCTGGCCGTAACGAAAGCTCTCCATGCTCTTGGCAAGCTCGAATGTGTACTGGTAAAGCACATCCACAACAACGAAGCCCTCCCTCACACCGTTTTTGCTTCTGATCTCCTCGGTATAGAAGCCTGCAACTCTCACGCCCATCTCCTTCAGCAGGTCAGCGCACCGCTTAACCAGCGTTGTTTTTCCAACTCCCGGCCTTCCCGTGATGGCAATCCTGAAATCCTTCACAGATCCCACCCTCTTTTAAGGAACTCAACAAAACCATCGGCAAACTGAATCTTGCCGTCAAGAACAACGTAACCGTAAGGTAGCTCGACAACCCTCCTGAAGCTTGTGCTATCCTCGAGCACAATCTCAACACCCACCCTAACATCTATTTCGTCTAGTCTCTTTCCCTCCATGATAAGCCTTGCAACAATTGCGGCCTGATCTATCGGGAAATGAACTTTTCCGAGGTTTCTGAGCCTGACATTTCTCAGCATTTCTCTCGAGGGTGAGCTTATCAGCCTCGAAGTTCTCCCGTCAAATTCGACATCGCCGCATATCCCCCCGATAACAATCCATCTGACACCGTTAAAGTCCTCCGGTTTTAACGTCTCCTTCGCCATTGGGTCGAGGATTATTGTGGCATCGTCCTTCCCCACAACCTCCAGAAATCTCTCCCTCCTTACCTCGCCCAGAGGTTTAAGGGTGATGGCATCCTCCTCGCTCCTCACATTGGTATATATCACCCTGCCGTTCCACCACTTGCTCGCGTTTCTGTATTCGAGCAGAAGCCATTCCGTTAACTTTTCTTCCAGATGCTCTATGATTAACGTCACATCCCTCTTTGGTGGAACAGCCGTTCTTGTCATGTTGAACCCCCACGTCCTCACTTTTTACCGCTCACCGCATAAGAAATGTATGCGAGGAGCGTCATCACAGCGATAATGGTGAGCCTCGACAACGTCAGCACGGATTCAGTGCCCAGCATTCCCGCTTTCAGCAGCTCCCCACCGTAGTTTACCGGCATTAAGCTGATAAGAGTTGCAATTTTTTCCGGCAGAAGGTCAACGGGATAGAAAAGTTGCGTAAGGAAAGTCATTGGGAGTGCGAGCACGAGGCATATCAATATTGCCTCTCCACTCTCCCTTGCGAGATTCCCAATGACAATCCCGATCAGAGCGTAAAGCGAGGAGATTATGAGTAGAGCTTCAAGCGTCGGGAGAACGGCACTCAGGTTTAGCGGATACCTGCCACCTCCTGCCATGAAAAGAAGGAAGAGGGTGATGAACTGGATAAGTGACAGCAAGCTGAAGACCAGAAGCTTGCTGAGCAAATAGAAGGGGTAAGGTATGGATGCCGGAGCTATCCTGCTGAAAAAACCGTTTTTCCTCTCGAAAATCACACCAACCGCGGCGAGCATGGATATGCTAAAGAACGCCACCACGGGAAACGTGTAGATGAACACGGAACCCATCTCGTTAAGGTCGGGGTTGGTGTAGAGGACAACCACCTTGGCAGGTCTCACAAAAAACTCAAGGTCCAGCTTCTGCAGGTCATCAAACCTTTTCATCACGAGATCTATGGTACGGGAAAGCAGACTCCCGTATGGCGCGGAAGCGATTACGGACTGCAGAACGGTCAGCGCGCTTTTCAGAAGGTTTATCTTCTGCTCCATGTCCTCCTTCAGGGAGGATCTCAGATGGTATGCGTACTCTTCCACCATTTTTTCGGCAAGGTTTTCTGCAAGACCTCTCATGGCCGGCTTTGTGTTGTCAACAACCAGCACTATCTCGGCCCTCTCGTACCTCTCAATTTTCTCCTCAAAATCCCGCGGAAACACGATACCGACATTTACCCTCCCGCTTCTGACATCTTCCAGCAGGAGTGCGGTGCAGTTCGAATTTCCGGAATTCAGCGGAACGAGAATAACATTACCGCCAATCCCGTTCAGGGGCAGTGTAACATTGCCGCACACACCCACTCTAACATTCTTCGGGGTGTGGTTCAGAGCCAGTAGAAACACCGTTCCGACGAGCATTGGCAAAAGTATTGCAAGTATCAGATAACTTTTGTTCGCCATCAGAAGTTTCCAGTCCTTTTTCAGAAGTCCCGCAATTCTGTAAAGGATCATGCAGCGCTCACCTTAAGAAACGTTTCGTCCAGCGTTGGCGTTTTACGTTCGATCACCTTAAACTCCACACCCTCCTTTCTTAGCAGGGCTTCAATCAAACTTATCTTCTCTTCATTCTCCATAATGAAAGCAAGCCTCTTCAACGTTGGATACTCCACAAGAAATATCTCGTTTTCCTCACACATCTCCTTAATCCTGGGTATCAGTTTCGACATGTTAGAGACATTCTTTATTTCCATTTCCACCCATACCTTTGCTTTCAAAACTCTCCTTATTCTCTCCTCATTACCCCTCGCAATTATCCTCCCGTCCTTAAGGATGGCAATTTCATCGCAGAACTTTCCGGCTTCTTCCAGATTGTGAGTTGTGAGCACCACAGCCTTTCGTGCTCGCTTCAATTCCATTGAAAACTTCCAGAGAAGCATTCTGTTCCTGAAGTCCAATCCTGTAAACGGCTCATCCAGCAGCACGATATCCGGGTCATGAAGAAGGGAGCAGATAATGTTCGCTCTAACCTTCTGCCCGCCGGAAAACGTGTTGATCTTTCTGTTCAGTTTGTCTTCCATTTCAAGTGAGGAAGCAAGCTCTCTACCCTTCATTATTGCTTTCCTGCTGCTCACACCGAAAATGTTTCCAAAAATGATTATGTTTTCTTCCAGCGTGAGGTTTGGCAGCAAAGCAATTTCCTGAGGAACGTAGGCTATTTTTGCATGAGATATCAAGCCTTTTCTTCTTCTGATTATTTTCCCCCCGGCTTTTCTGAGCTCTCCGGCCATTATTTTGAGCAGGGTGCTCTTGCCGGATCCGCTCGGCCCAACGAGAGCGAGAATCCTGCCGGCTTCGATGGAAAGGTCAACTCCCCTTAGCACGGGCCTTTCCTCGTAACCGAACCGGAGCTTCTTTATTTCCAGAAGATTGCGCCTCTTCTTTTTAAATAACCCCATACTCTCATTTGGGTTGATAAAGTTTTTATGCGGATTGTTAGAACTTCAAGAGCTGATTCCTACTCTTTTCGAAAATCGCTCATACTTCAAAGCATCAACAGGCCTGAGTCTGCATTGCTCTTCGCACGACCGGGAGGAGGTAACTTCGGGGCGATCTCTCGCAGGAAACGGGAAGGAAGCGCCAGCATGCAGGAGAGAGTTAAAGAACGCTCCTTACCTCCATCGTTTTTACCTTTCCCTTGGCACAATAATATATATGTGTGCTCGCAGGTTGAATGGTATGGGACGTGAAAGCCCCAATAGCGTCGAGCTTCTCGATTTTTTGAGAAGCAGTGCGGATCCGCTCAGACCATTTGATTTCCTCGATGTGCTTCCGTACTATTCAGCGGTGTCCTCATACCTGTTCGGCTTTCTGAACGGCAAGGAGCTCGCATCCAGGATCTGGATACCCGAAGGACCGAGGATAATAAAGAGGGGGAGCAAACTCCCGCGGTTTTTTGTTAGCGAGATCGCTTCTCTGGCTGAAGAAAGCTGGAATAAGTTTTTCAGGATGAGAGCGCGCCATCTCGGAGAGGTGAAGCACAGGCTTGATGATGTGCAGCGCAAGGCGTGGGAATACTTTCCACCGAGGAAGCTGGCCGACTATTTTTATGCCACGAACGGAGAGGGGAAGGACAGACCGATAGAGAGGATATTCATAGACATAGACAGGGGTAAAGGGATCACCGCGGAGCAGGCAAGGCAGGTTACTCAGGCTTTGCTGGTCGCGATAAAGGAAGATGAAAACTTCAGAGGCCTTGTGGGTGAGTTTACAACGTTCGTTATGTGGACCGGTTCATCTTTCCACATTTACATATTCCCGAAGAAGATACTTAACCACTCCTTCTATGAAAAATACCTCAGCTATTCAAAAACTACACCTTCTCTGTTCAACATCCTGAACAGGCTTGTGGTGAAGGTCAGGAGAGAAACTGACGTGCCGGTCATCGGAGGGCACGAAAAAGGAGAAGGAAGAATAGTGATAGACCCGAGCCAGACGCCGAGCGGAAAGCTTGCGAGGTGTCCATTTTCCCTTCACATGAAGGACGCAAAGACCATTGATGGTTTGGCTCTGCCCCTTTCTGAGAGCATGCTGGCGGAGGAGGGCATTACCAACTATCTGCAACAGCAGACCGTCAGGGATGTGCTCGAGAGGCTTGATGAATGGATATCCAACCTGCCCCGCTTCGAGCGAGAATGAAACGTCGCTCTTACAACATTTTAGTGTAATCACCTTTATCGGGGAAGATGTTCCTTATTCCGCCGGTGGGGTTCTCAACATCCCCTCTGTAACGGGGGATTAGATGTATATGCACATGCCAGACCGTCTGACCTGCAGCACCACCGATGTTAACTCCGATGTTGTAGCCAGCGGGCTTAAACCTCTCATCCAGAAGTTTCTTGGCCTCTTGAAGAAGTAAGTAAGCGTCCACAACCTCGTCCAACTCCAGCTGGAAAAAAGAAGAAACGTTTCTTTTCGGTATTATCAGCATGTGTCCTTTAGAAACCGGATATTTATCAAACATGGCAAAACAGTGCCTGTTGGAAAGAACGATGCTATCTCTTTTCTCCCTCCATATGTTACAGAAGATGCATGGATTCGCGCTCATTTGCTGTTCACCTCCAGCACCTTTCCATCCAGATGTGCGTGTCCGAAATCAACAATCTTGACCTTAACGAACTTTCCGTCCAGTTCAAGACTTCTGTTCTCATCCTTTATTATTACCTGCTTATAATTATAATTGTGTCCTATCCAGTTTCTCTTGCTCTCGTCGTAATCCGTTACAAGCACGACACCCCGCCATCCATACCATTCGCTGTTTTTCATATAGGAGAGCTGCTTCATGAGTTTGGACATCTTCCTGCTCCTTTCTTTCTTGATCTGACTGGGCGGCTGGAGCATTTTACTTGCTTCGGTTATTCCGTGACTTGAAAACCTCGACACATTTATGAAGTCTGGCTTAACATTTTTCATCAACTCGAGAGTTTGCATGAAATCCTCTTCCTCCTCTCCCGGATGGCCCACAATCACATCAGTCCAGACCGAAACGCGAGGAAAAACTTTCCTAAAAGCTTCAACAACCTCCACGAAGTCCTCAACGGTGTGCTGCCTCTTCATTATTCTGAGCACCTTGTTCGATCCGGACTGCACGGGCAGATGTATGAACTTATAAATCTTTCTGGAACGGTAGGCATGGAGGAGATCGTTGAGGATATGCCTCGCAAAATGCGGATTCATCATTCCTACTCGTATCATGTAGCGGCCTTTTACTTTTTTTGTTATTTCTTCCAGAAGTTCTGCAAGGTTCGTGCCGATATCCAGACCGTAGCATCCATTATCCTGACTTGTGAGCCAGATCTCTCTGCAACCGCTGTTTACAGCTTCCCTTACGTCCTCCACCACATCTTCCGGAGGGTAGCTTATCAGCTTTCCTCTGGCAAATCTCGTGGCGCAGAAAGCACAGTTACCGAGGCACCCGGAGCTTATCTGCACTATTGCTATGTTCTTGTTTATCCTTTCTCTCGGCATTTCCGTCTTTACATCCTCACCCTCAATTAGCTCAACCCTCCTGCCGGATAGCACGGCATTGACAGCATCAACAACCCTGCTGATGGCATCAGTGCCGAGCAGGGAGGCTTGAGGGTTTATTTTTTTCACCTTTCTGCCGAAGGGTCTGGAGATGCAGCCAGCGACTATGACACGATGGGGATCGAAATTCTCGGTAAAGAACTTTATCCGATAAAGCATTCTGTTAACTGTCGCGTGCTTCACAATGCACGTGTTTATGATAACCACATCAGCGTCTCTCCAGTCCTTAACGATTCTGTACCCGGCTTTCTTCAACAGCCCCATCATAATCTCGCTGTCACTCCTGTTTACAGCACATCCATAGGTTTCGATGTAAACTTTTTTCGTCATGAAAGAAGATTTAATCGAAGAAAGGGTTAAATTGGTTTTTGATCTCGGAAATCCGTTCTTCACCTCCCCCTCCCGCTTTCTCCGTCGATAATGCCTTTTGCCATCAAGTGGGCCATTCTCAGACATTCGGGAACAGCAGCTCTCTTTATGCTTTTGTTTATGAACTCTCTCGCCTTCCTTTCATCGCACCCATAGTATTGGAAGTAGATTCTGCCCTTTTTGTTCACCATTTCCTTTACCTCTCCCGCAGCTTCAACAGCCTTTACCCTTTCCTTCCAATCGTCCAACCTCTTCATAGCTTTTATGAACTCCTCTTTGTTGGGCTTTTTTCTTATCACCACCACAACGGGGATTCCCGTGAGCTCATGCAGCTCTTTTATGTTTACCATGTTAAATCCAGCGTAGGAGATGCCGTCAAGAAAGATGGCGCGAAGCTGATCCCTAAAATGAGAGTATTTTATCATTTCCGCAAACTTCTGCGTTGCGTCCGTACCATCGACCTTTACCCTGCAGGATAGCACACCATCGAGATATTCACGACCTCTCGTTATAACTCCTACTACAAGGCAGCTTTCATCCCTTTTAAGCTGAAAGGGAGCATCATCAATTCCAATAATCCGTATTTCCTCTTTTAGGGTCATAAAAAAGTGTTCGAAAGGAATCTTTAAATTGGGATTCCTTGTCTGTATGCTTCCGCATTAGTTGGGATTTGCAGGGAGGGAAACAGAAATTTTTAAATATATTACTAATCAGTAATAATAAATTATGGTAGGATGTGAGA
>JALVWC010000025.1 GCA_027038505.1 Nanobdellati archaeon | reverse complement strand
GTGTGTGATGTGAGCATGAAAAAAGCTGCAGAAATCTGCGGCACTCATTCCGGTAGGTTTGTTGACAAGTTTGAACTTGCCAATCTGACGAAAGAGCCGTCAAGAAAAATCAGCGCACCGTGTATAAGGGAAGCTCCGATAAGCTTCGAATGCGTTGTTGATGGGATGTACAGGCACGGAGATCATTACATAGTTGTGGGAATGGTTGTGGAAGAACACATTAGAAGGAAGGACTTCGTGCCGCTTTCGCATGTCACCGGAGACAGATACATAACAGATTACGGCAAAACAGACAGAAGAGAATAGTTTAATCGTTCAATTCATCCTGTTTTTGAGCTAAAATGCGGATATTTCGAAAATTTTTTAGATTCCGTTAGAGGTTAGGGATGCGAGTTTATTTAAAAGGACGGGCGTATTGATACTTAATTCAAAACCATTGCTACAGAGTATTGAGGAGATGCTTCAAAATACTATAAACTTTTTCCATGCTGGGAATAACAACATATTCGTTTTCCCTGTGGAGATTCTCGCCTACGGGACCCACATTTACCGTGGGAATGCCGTACATTGCGGTTAAGTTTCCGTCAAAAACAGAGGGCGAAACAGCAACTTCCTCGATGATACTCATGCATTTTCTTACGAATTCCGCACTCTCATCAAAGCAAAACGGTTCTAAAAAAGGTGTGGGCCTTTCTATGGGCTGAACTTCAACTCCGTTGAAAATAGAAAACGCTTCCTTAACTTCTTCTACGGTGGATTCAAGACTTTCCCCCTCAACGGCTCTGTGGTTAATTCTGAGCAAAATTTCAGAGGGTAGGGAAAGAAACTCGTCTCCCATTTTAACCATCGATACGGAATATTCGCACTTTCCTATTTTTCCTTCTTTTTCGTAGCTTTTTAAGCGCGAGATACATGATGCCAAGTTTCTCAGCACTTCCGAAACATTTTCCGATCCATGAAATGCGGCATGTCCTCCTTTGAGAGGTATTTTCACATCAACGGCATACCTTCCAAAACAGCGCGTAACAAGAGCGATTTTATTTCCGGGTAGAGGTTCCGTAAAAATGGCACCGTAAAATTTTTCTCTGCTTTCTTCAAGGAACCTGTACATTCCGTAAGAATGCATTTCCTCATCCACTGTAAGGACACAAAGTATTTCCATATCATTCCTTTTTACTTCGGAAATCAGGTTCATCAGAATCGCAACACCGCTCTTCATGTCGAGCGCCCCCAAACCAAAGCCCTTATCTCCTCTAACAACAAGTTCGAACGGGTTTGTCCTCCATCCATGCACAGGAGCAACGGTGTCGAGATGCCCCGAAAGGAGTATCTTTTTGTCCGCATCTCCGCTTCGCGCGATCACGTTGAACCTGTTGTTTTCGACTTTCTGGAGTTTTGCCTCTATTCCGTGTTCTTCAAGCCACGATCTAGTAAACCTCGCTATTTCCAGCTCCTCTCCCGTTACGGAAGGTATTGAAACGAGTTCAGATAGCAGGTTTAAAAGTTCGTCAGGCATTTCATTCACCTCCGAAGATAGATTGGGAGCGTGTCAATATATCTTCCGTATTTCATGTAGTCCATCGTAATGGAATCTATATCTGCCTGCAGATTGTGTACCCCGTGTGATAGTGCATAATTTTTTCCGGAAAGATATCGCGCTCTTATCAGCGCTTTTGCCGAGGGTATGTTGATTATATCCCCGTAAAGGATGTTGAACTCTTTTTCTTCAAGCAGCGCGGAAAGCATGGCGGTTCCCGTATTTTTCTTTTGTTCTGAAGGCAATACGCTGATGGAATATTCGACGATTCCGTTCGGCATGTACTCCAGACATATCACGCCCACCGCTTTACCATTCCTACAACACACCAAGGTCTCTGTAAATTCTGAAGGCTCATGAAGAGAGTAGTTATAAAAGCACTCCCTGTTTATTTTTTTCAGGACTTCTTTTCCTTCCTTCTTTTTCTTTTCGAAGTCCACAAGCTCGACGGCAAGTTCTTCGATATTTTCTCTCAGGATCTCTCTGTATTCTCTGTTCTCAAGTTTTTTCATCTCGTTTTCAATGACTCTTTTTGCCTCTTTCTTCTAGCATTCAGGAGTGCCCCTGTGCCTTTCTCTCTCCTCGTTAAGAAGAGCGTATTCGCGGATACCATCCAGAGTACATTCTTCAACGAGGTGCCATCCTTTCGGCAGGGAGGGATTAAGCTCAATATTGGAAGGGATGTAAATCTCTCCAATCCTGTTCAAGTCTCTCTCCCTGCACTCATATGCGCATTTTTCCAGCCACGAGCCGATCTCGTCCTCTTCCACGTAGCTGAGAATGTTTACCCCCAGCGGTTTGGCTCTCTTGTTACTCATATCTATCAGCATCGGGACGCCCGCCAGATCCTCCATACCCAAATGCTCTCTCCACTCTCTCTCAATTTCTTCGATTTTACGATAAGACATGCAGAAAATTTTACGAATATCTTTAAATAGTTTACTCATTCATTACGAAATTCGTAAGGGTTTCGGAGACGCCTTTAATTTTTCTTATCTTCTCTACCTCGACGTTCATCTCAGAAATGTTTCTCGCGGAGAGAAGGAGAATTATGTCATAACTCCCGGAAATCTCAAAACACCATTTCACGTTTCCACACACTTGCAGAATGCTCCGCCTAACTTTTGCTGTGTCCATTTCTGAAGAGGTCTTAACGAGCACAATGGCTTTTACATTTTCGGGTTCCGAAACTTCTATTGTGAATTTTTTTATTATCCCCGATTTTACGAGTTTCTTCACCCTGCTTCTCACAGCACCCTCGCTTATTCCGAGTGTCTGAGCTATTTTCAAAAAAGGTGTACGCGAATCTTCCCTGAGCATTTCGATAATTTTTTCATCGATTTCATACATCAGAACCATGATATATGTTGGTCAACTTGCTTTAAACCTTTTACTCTTTCAAAAGATTACTCCCTCCATCAATATTCACAGAATTATGGATTGTGTTTTTGATGTTTCATCCACAAAGCGTTAGGATTCATTTATTGGCCCGCGTCGTTCAAGCGAAAAAATGCAAAGAAATTTAACGGTTTGTATCCGCAGGGTAAGACATGGTGCCGGGTGGCTTAATGGGATTTGCACTTCTGATGATGGGAGTGTGGTATGGATATAGTAGATCCGGTAAGGAAGACAGGATCGGGATACTAAAGAAGGCGGGAATCGCTGGCCTTGTACTTGGAGTCATTCTCGGGCTTGTCTTCGGGATAGTAATGCCTGGATTTTTGGCGATAGTCTCTGCGGTGGGAGCGGGCATAGGATTTGCGATAATAGCAATAATCTATGCTCTGATCTTCGTTGTTGGCACAATAATAGGGGATTTCTTAGAAAATTTGAAAAAATAAGAATAGATTTTATCGTCGATTTATTTTCTGTAAAGATTAACCTTACCGCAAGGATTTCTCTCAGGACACATACCCGTCTTGCACTTGGGTCCGAGCAGGGGTTCCAGCTCTGGAAAAGAATCGGACAGTGCACGGATTATTTCTTCAGCAAAGTTCCTCACCTCGTAATGGGTCGTGGTGCAGCACCTCACACCCAGAAAACCGAAGGGGTTCAGCAGATGATACCCATCCAAGAGCAGCTTGAATTTTATTTTAAGAGCATGCGGCACTATGTAGATCGCGTGTTTTCTATCCACACCTTCATCAACAAGCCTCTCATAGAACGCCATAGCTTCATGAAATGCCTCGATGTAATTTTTACCCGCATCCGGAGGGATGTGGAAATGCTCTTCCCTCGGATCCCTGAGGTATCGCTCCGCTGCAGCATAGATCGGCTCGACAAGTTGCCTGGCAGTTCTGTGCCTTTTTATCTCGTTCCACGCCGCTATGGATAGCGTGCTCACACATTTGACAAGAATCTCCGTCTGCGCATGCTCCGCGGCTTCTTTCCAGCCCCTCTCAGAAACCAGCTCAATAACTCTTCTTATATCCCCTGCGTGAACAACATCTATGGAAGGAGATTCCATTATTTCGTGGCGTCCAAATATGTTGGGAAACGGGTAACCTGTGAAATGTGCTTTCTCGGAAGCATCAAAGATGAACGGTGTTTTTTCCTTCAAAATCTCTTTGAAAAATATGGAGATAAGCTGTATTTCTTCAGGAATTTCATGATTTAGTTCGCATTCTTTGATGGCCGTGAGGATCGTCTGCATTGGGAAGGAAAATAACCCATAAGAGCTGAATCCGAGCGGGAGTATGTTCCTCGCTTGATCGTGTCCAATCTTTAGAAGATCCTTATAAACTTTCAGTAGCTTTTCGCAGACCCGAATATAGTCCTTTTCGTAAGGTGTCCCTGCAACAGCATCCGGGACAATTATGTTTTCCTCGGTAACCTCGATTCGGCGCGAACTGAACATCAGGTAGGATCCAAAGGGAAAAGCTGTGAAAAAGAGATCTATGAGCCTGCTTCCCTCAACCCAGAAATAGAATGTGGGTGTTGTCAGCAGACTTGCATGTCCCCTCCTTGTCGCTTCCCGATGGAACTTTTTTACAAGATCTCTATCAAGGGAGTTGAGCATTTCTTTGAAGCCGCCCCGCTTTGCCGTGAGAATGCCCGATACCGTTACTATTTCATCAGGCCCGAAACCTTCAAAAACCGGAGCATAGTCAATAGGTTCTGCTCTTACAATCTCTCGCACGGCTTTCATGAATTTTTATCCCGCAGGAAAAAATTTATGTTTGTCTCCCCACCGGTTCTCCGTTGAAAATGTAAGCTCCGTGGACGGTTTGTGTAAAAACGAGGGCAACAGCACTTTCCGTCCATTTTAAATTTATTACTTCCCTAAACCATTCCCGTGGTGCTCATGGAGAAAAGTCCAGATAAACTGATTGGAGAGATTATTCATCTAACCGAACAACACGACCTCTGGCGCAAATACGAGTGCATAAACCTCATAGCAAGCGAAAATGTTATGTCTCCGGTGGCGGAGAGGCTTTACCTCAATGATATGATGCACAGATATGCCGAAGGCTTGCCCTTCAAAAGATACTACCAAGGACACAAGTACCTGGATGAGGTGGAGGTCAGGGCTCAAAAGCTCATGTCCTTGATTTTCGATGCTGACCACGTTGATCTCCGCCCCCTGAGCGGCACAATAGCAAACCTTGCCGTATTCGTTGCTTTTCTGGAAAACGGGGATAAAGTCGCTGCCCTGGATGTTCCTGCAGGAGCGCACGTCTCCCACACAATTCACGGCGCACTCGGTTTGAGGGGTGTGGAGGTTCTGCAGCTTCCGTTTGATAGGGAGAGGATGAACATAGATGAGGATAAGGCGGTGAAGCTCATTGAGAAAGAGCAGCCAAAGATGGTCATACTTGGAGCTTCGCTTTTCCTCTTCCCTCACCCGATAAAGGAGATAAGCGATGCGGCAAAGAGCTATGGAGGTCTGGTTGTCTACGATGCCGCACACGTCCTTGGTTTGATAGCAGGAGGGCAATTTCAGCGGCCTTTCAGGGAAGGCGCAAGCATAGTCACCAGCTCGACTCACAAAACGTTTCCCGGTCCCCAGGGAGGGGTTGTGATGACCACCCAGAATGTCGAATTTGAAAGAGTGCAAAAAGCCATATTTCCAAGGTTGGTGTGCAACCACCACATTCACAGACTTCCCGCTCTGGCGCAAACAGCATGGGAAATGTGGAGGTATGGTGAGGCTTACGCCAGGCAGACCATAAAGAACGCCAAAAAGCTTGCGGAAAGGTTAGCAGAGCTTGGCTTTAGGGTTCTTGGAGAACCATACGGATACACCGAGAGCCATCAAGTTGTTATAGATGTGAGGGAGCACGGAGGAGGGAAGATTAACGCTGAAAAGCTGGAAGAGAATAACATAATAGCCAATAAGAACATGATTCCCGGGGATGAAACAAGCGCTGAGACAATGAAGAACCCATCTGGCATAAGGATAGGCACACAGGAAATGACGAGATGGGGGTGTAAGGAAAGTGACATGGAAGTGATAGCAGAATTCATATATCGGGTGATCGTTAAGGATGAAAATGTTAGGGATGATGTTGTGGAGTTCAGAAAAAGCTTTAGGGAGGTGCACTACTGCTAATGCTTCCCCACAGGATTTTTGAGATAAGGGCCGAGAAGCATGATGAATCTGAGATAAAACTTGATGGACATTTCTTCATAATAAATGTGGATCACGAGGCAGAGGAGATCGTTGTTGAAGCTTATGAATATGTGGGAGATGATAAAAAGCCGGGAAGCGGGAGGCTCAAGTTTGTTTTCCGAGGAAAAAACGGCATAGACCTGTTCCGCACCATCCTGAAATACGATCTTGTGACGATGCTGGATCATGCCGCTTATCTTGGCTATGAGCTTGCCAGAGCGGAGGAATGTCTCAAAACCGGTAGAAAATACGTGCAGGATGAGATGGAATAGTATGGATAAATTTACCTTGTTCTGCAACTACTGGCTTGTTTGTTACTTCAGTTTCGAAGGTCAGTGGAAGGTCAGCGCTTTACCTCAACCTGATTCCCTACTTTCCCTTCCCCGGTAGAGAAACCTCATGAACTCCGCTCCATCCGAACCTGGCAAGACCGAGAAATGCCGGACAAAACCTCCTGCGGTGTGTGGAGCGCACGAGCGTATGAGCCTCCTATTTCCCTTTCCGATGGTCTGCAGTAAAGCACTCCCTGTTTTGGTTCCCGGAAAACATATCCATCGCCGCACACCTCATTTCCAGCCGTGTATACCATACAAAACCATACAAGAACGCCCATTCCAGATTAATACGGATCAAATGAATTTTGTTTCTCCTTCTCTCAGAACGATAAACGTTCGATGTTGAATAATTGGATATTTTCAGTACGGAAATATGCAGGATAAATTTCGGCCGTAACATTTATAAGGGAGGGTAGATAATTCTTAATGGATGACTTGAGGGGGGTGTTGAAGAGATGATAAGAAGGGTTACGAAGGAGGAAGAGGAGTTCATTAAGGAGTGTATATGGAACTGGGATAAAGCACAGGAGCTCTGGGAAAAGAAGTTCGGGAGAAGGTAAGTGGGCTCAGGTTATTTTTTTATCGTGGTGATCTCATGCCGGGGGTTGAGGAGGTTGGGCAAAGATTCAGATGCAATGTATGCGGTAACATCGTGGAGGTTGTTGAAGTGGGAGGTGGTGTTCTCGTCTGTTGCGGGGAGGAGATGGAACTCATTGAGTAATTACAAAAGTCTCAGTAATTTGCACAGTATTTGCTCTTTTTTCTAATCAAGTCAGAGAAAATCTTTATATAATTAACTCCATATAAAATTAGCTTGTTTATAATATGGAAATTTTTGAGTATAAAATAAAAATTTACAAAAAGTTACAAAAATTGTTATTTTGTGAAAAAATTATTGTTGGGTGAAGATTATGGGTGATAGCGATGACGAAGGGCATGCACGTTATAATGGAGCTGTACGGATGCCCTTCCGAAGCAATAGCCACGGTTCCTTCTGTGAAACACCTGATAGATATTGTGGTTGAGAGATCGGGAGTTAACCGCATAAGTGAGTTCTATCACCAGTTCAGACCCCATGGCGTTACGGGAGTTGTTTTGATCGCTGAATCACACATCTCCGTACATACCTGGCCGGAAAAGGGCTACGTCGCAATGGACATTTATACCTGTGGAAGTAAAGAGAAGGCCCTGAAAGCGGCCGAAGTCGCAATGGAGGTCTTCAGACCAAAGAAAATCGTTAGGAAGGACATGATGCGCGGGCTGGAGCATGAGACGGAAGTTGGCAGAGCCGTGGAAGTTACTGAACACACGAAGTTATGAATCTTAAGGTCAGGTCATTACTTTCGTTTCTTTGGCTCTGTTCTTATGAGGTCTGCTCATCGAGAAATAACGGGAACCTTTACAAATACAAATTTAAAATCCTATTCGTTATATTTCTGCATGGCGACACACTTTAAAACTCCAGAAGAAATATATGCCTTGGTTCTTTTCGAGTTGAAAAAAGAAAAAGACGAGATTAAAGATGTAATTGAAAAAGCACCGGTATATACTGATTACAGACTGCCGCGCAGCGAACCATATGTTGTGGGCTACGTACCCGACATTATGCGGAATAAAGGCATAAATGAAGCTCGAACACCTCGCTCCAACTATGAGAGACCCGCATGTTATCCTCCAATATACCTGAATCCCCTTGCTCCCGCGCTCCTTAACAAATATGACCTTGCAGCATCCGTTTATCATGAAGCGGTGCACCGTGCACAGATGGCCGCAGAGCTCAGCGGTAGAAGAGACATAATGGGGAGGATTATAGAGAAGTATGTGCAGTTCCGCAACAATAAGGAGAGGGAGCTGTTCTACAAAGTCAGGGACGATCTTTATAGGGTTCCGGAGCTGAGGCACATAATTCTGGAAGGGGAGGCGCAGTACTTGATGAATCGAGCTTACCCTTGTGCGAGCAGATTCATCAGACCTTACGGCACGGGGGAGCTCGTGTACAGGACAATGTTGAGAGAGGTCAAAAGAGCGGCAGCCACAGGGAACAATGCAGAGGCTGTTAAGAAACTTGTTATGAAGTGCGCGTACCTTCTTTGTGGGAGAGAGGGGAGCAGGAATATTTATGCTTCCTGAAGATTCGTTACGATGGATTGAAAAATTAGTAACGGTTTTCTTGTGCCGATCGGTTAAAACTCCCCCTTCCACCTCACCTTCAGGGTTCTGAACCCTTTCCCGTTCTTTCTGAACTTGAATACCATGAAATGCAGGTGAGGTTCGAGTGACCATCCTGTATTTCCGCTGTAAGCGATAATCTCGCCCGTGCTAACGTGCTGACCCTTTTTGACCAGAACACCCTTATACCTGAGATGGCTGTATTGAGAAAACTCTCCATTAGCGTGCCTGATCACAACATAATTTCCATCCTGTTTTTTCTTCCGGCAGTTCTTCTTCTGTCGGCGGTTCTGTCCCGTTATAGTTCTCCACAACATCGTCCCGAACAGCAACAACCACCCCTTCCAGAGCTGCCATAACCGGTGTCCCCTCATCACAGATAAAATCGACGGCATTCGTCAAATCGTAAATAGCATCATTTTTCTCAAAAACCTTATGGGCAGGTGCCCTGGTAACAATTCTTTTTATGTGTTTCTTATCAATCGGGTACACATAGAGGTTTTTTGTTTTCATGAATCACAACCCGTTCAGAAGCATTTATCATATTTATAGAATTTTTCGGGTTTGAATTAAAATTTTTCGTTATTTTTTTGATTTTTCTAAAATAATAT
>JALVWC010000024.1 GCA_027038505.1 Nanobdellati archaeon | reverse complement strand
CATGAGAGCATCACCTCAACTAGTGGGGGAGTTAAGGGGGAGTTTTATAAATCTATCCTCCAAAAAGGAGCAGAGCACCGGGGAATGCTTCTACATAACTTCGACCAGGGCCGATTTTTCAAAAAATGTTTTCAGTTTTTCTGGCTCACATCCGATTGGGTGAAGTCTCTGGAGACCCAGTTTCTCGATCAGCTCTTCTGCCCTTTCTCGACCTCCAAAGACAACCAGATAATTCTCTCCGTTTGAGACCCCGTGCTCTCTTATTGCATCCTTTATCTGGAGTGTCCCTGCCAGCCGGAGGAGCAGCTCGCCGCCCAGGGTTCGCGCATGGTTGGTACCCCTTTCGAAGGATCTTACGGAGAGAAGTGCTGCGAATGCCACCTCCTCCTCGCAACTCCCCCTAACGATCTGGAAGTCCCCTCCTATCAAAGGGATTAGATCCTTGGCGTTTTTGACGAACACCCTCTCAACCTGAAGGTTTTGGGTCACCTTCATCTTGCATCATCCACTTTCGTCTTCGCACACGTTAAAAACTTTATGAACCCCGGTGCTATTTTGGAATTTTTTGATTAAATTCTAATGAATTTTTTGATATTTTTTTGGGTATTCGAATATAAAGATTATTATAAATATCTTTCAATGCTAATGGGTTTGTTAAAGCATTGATTAAAAATTTTGAAACTTTGGGATCTAATTTTATATTAAATGCCCTCTGAAAGATCTTGACCACCGGTGTGCTTGCATTTATTAATCTTGATTTGACATCATACAACTCTTCAAATTTCATACCCAGTAACTCCGCGTATCTGATGCCCGCTGGTTTGTGATCGAGTTCTTTAACAACATTTCCCTCAGCGTCAGTTACAACTGTTATTTCATCTGTTTCTTCATACCCGTGAGAAAAACTAAAACCGACTTTCAAACCACTTGTTATTGCCATGCACACCACAGCAGCAGAATAAAAATTACCGTTGGACAGAACATAGTTATTTTTCAGATACATGTCATCCCCTGCAGTACCGCCAATTACGGGGATACGTTTACCCACAACGCTGTATATCCCCTCCGCAACTTCGTCCTCCTTCCCCGGCGACCCCAACGTCAACCCTCTCGATAGCGCGATCACCCAATAATCATAGTATTTTATACTTTCTATTGGTTTTTTCTTTTTTTGAGCAAGATATTTCACATATGGTGTAACATATTTATCCGGTTTGAGCGTTTCAAGTGCCTGTTTCACCGCTGTTGCACCGGCTTTCTTTGGATCATTAAGAACATCCTCTCCCACACCGACACCGACTTGCACATATTCACTTTCCACAACAAGCACAACAGCGCTGTTCTCAGTCAATCCATAATTACTGATCTCGCCAGCAGTCGTGCATCCTATCCACTTAACATCCTTGTTTGCTGACGTCAGCGCTTCATGCACAGCATCAACGAACTGTTTGATGGTCTTGTCGTTTCTTCCATATTTTCCGCCTGAACAGAAAACAAGCGCAAAATCGGGTTTTTTCCCACCATCTTCCTTAAGCTTTTCAAGAGCCATCTCAACAGCTTCTTTCCCAGCCTGAGCAGGGTCATCAGCACTGCTTATACCTGTGCCGGCATGGATGTATTTCCCCATATCTTTCACCATAGTTTAAATCCATTTTCAAACACGATTGAACTAGAGATCAAAACTCATTTAGATATTGAAGTTTCCATTAATAAAAGTTTATACAAAACAAATTTTTTATATTCGACAAAAAGCGAATTTTAAAGTTTTAAACCATACCAAAAATCAAAAAATTTCAAACTCACAGAACTTTTCTCCGAGGGCAAAGCACTTGACTTCTCTGGCAGTCATTTTTTTGTCCATGGCGTTTGAAAACAGTCCGGCAAATATTCCTGCAAGCAAACCACAGCATCTACCCTTCTTCTGTTTCTCTATGGCCTTCAGAGCGATAACGGAGTGTTCAACAATTAAAAACGTTTTTTTACCCGCTCTCACTATGGTCGGTTTGCCCCAACCATACATAGACATCAAATTAAGGCAAAAATCCACAAGTTTCATTCCATTTATGCCATATTTTTTTAGAGTGGATGCCATTCTGTCTCCGATTATCTCGCCAATTCTATATACGATCGTTTTATCTAAGAGATCATTAAGTTCAAGAAGAACATCCGCAGGAAGTATAATCATGTTGTCTCCAAGCACTCTGAGATCTCCTTCTTCCATCTGCAGCTGCCTTGAGACCAGGAGCTTTTTGGCTAATGGGTGCATAGGAACATCACAAGACTTCTCTCACTTTTTTAAGCTTCGACCACGTATGATAATCCAGCACTTCCTCATTCTCACTCGAAACCTCTATTCCATCTGCAAGCAGCTTAGCTTCCGGCCTGTCAATCGAGAGTATCACCCGCTTCAATGCCCTTGCAAACTTAAAGGCCCTGGAACGCTCCACAAAATGTGCTATTATTGCGGCAGGCGCCTGCACCATCACCTCAAGGAACCCGCCTTTTTCAAACAAAAATCTTTCATAAAACTTGTCCTCAATAATATCGTTCCCCATATAATATATTTCTTCTCCAAAATATTCGGCGATCGCATCCACAAAATTAAATATCTCTCTGTCTTTCGGTTCTTTTTCCCCGGGAAAAACCGTAAACGGCAGAACTTCTGGGAGATCAAGTAGTGATACAAAAGAGTGTTTTATTTTCATATAATGTTAGGATGGAATGCAACTATATATAATTTTCATCTTACGATTTCATGGATAATTCATTTAGAAGCAACAAGAACAGGGAAGAACAAAGAAACACCGTAATATGGAGAAACGCCATGGAATTTCGTCATTGGAAAGTTATTTTGGAGTGATATGATCTACCAACTGGCTTAAGGCAGGTTGGTATGTCTTTTATTTAGATTTAATCTATTCTATTTTTTGTTTATATCCCTAACGCTTGCCATGGTGTTGATTTTATTTGTATTTTTCAAAAAACAAAATTGTTAACTGTACTGTAGATTTATTAAGTTGTTTGCGGTTACTTCCCGGACGTATATTGTGATTGTATTATCGAAAGTGGTGGTGCCAAAAGAAATATGTAACGCTTGATGGGTATGATTATAAACTCCTCATCCATCACACGTACGCCTCTTCTCCCGCGCAATCCGGCGAGACCGAATTTATGTTTGCAAAACTTCATACCGCAATAAGTTAGCAGAACCCTCGATATAATTAAATTTTTTGTCCCAAAAATTTGAAATTATGGAAAATAATTTGAACGGAAAACAGCTTAGGAATAAAATTTTAGAGATAATAAACCAGAAGTGGCCTACCCATGTAACTGAAGTTGCCAAAGAACTCGGAATCTGGACAGAAGATCCGAAAAAACAGAAAGGCGTGATTTCGAAAATCAAGTACCACTTTGATCAACTGGCAAGGGAAGATTTGATAAAAGTGAAAAAAATAGATAGAGCCCTCGTCGCATGGCCGGCAGAAGTCGAGAAGTACAGACTGATACACGAGATTCTCAAAGTATGATTTATACCGCAGGGATTTATCAATAATAAATACATAAATACCGCGTCCTTTTCACATACCTTGGATGATGGCTTTCTATAAAAGAAATTTTGAACATTTCGTCATGATGATGGCTGTAACGTTTTTGGACCGCCTCCGCCACAACAAAGAAAATTATTGTAGCTTTCTGTATTTTGCAAATTATGAAATTTTAAATAATTTTTACTAAAATTTAATTCAGAAATTCAGTACTTTGCGTGTGTGCGCCGGTAGTCTAGTGGTATGACATCGGCCTTCCAAGCCGATGGCCCGGGTTCAATTCCCGGCCGGCGCACCATCATACCAGAATCAGTTCATGTTTTTTGCACAGAGCCATATGGTTTAATCTTTCCCGCGTCAGAATAACATTTTCTGTAAGATTCCGTAATCCATGTTTTCATCAGTTCTGAGGCGGTATCTTCCTTCGCAACTTCAAGCGGCAGGCACTTCCCCCGAATCTCACTTACCTTCACCCAAGAATTATCCTCGTCACCATTTGATCTGCGGATCTCCTCTGTGATAGCAGCTAAATTGTAATTATCAGAATTAATGTTGTTTTTGATTGCTCGATATATCTCTTTGCCCTTCATAACCGAATATGGATTATTTCTTGTGTATATGCAGACACCGTATTCGGGAGATCCCTGTCTGTGTTTTCCCAATACTACGATATTTATTGTATCGTCATCGCCGAAGATTTCATCCAAGAATTTCCGAATGTCAACATCGCCGTTTCCTTCTTCACCGTTATCCTCTAATTTAGAGAAACCGTTACAACTGTAGTGAGCAAAAACTCTGTCTCTGTCCCTGCCCCAGATATAAAAACCGTGCCGATGATGGGGCTCATCTTCCGTCTCCATGAGCGTGCCACCAGTAACTTGAGAGGTATTGTGAATCACTTTTAAAAATTTTTCTCAATAATCGTTCCGGGGTGCATTGCGCATGCATCAAACCATATATTTTGCAACTTCCAACATGAATAAAGTAAGGGAAATTAAGGAAGCTCTTTTGCCTCACGGTGTTGATGTGAAGCACATTGAACTCAACCTGCCGGAAATTCAAAGCGATAGGTTGGAAAGCGTGGCGGAATTTAAAGCCAGAGAAGCTTACAAGCTGATCGGCCATGCGGTCATGGTGGAGGATGCCGGCCTGTTTATAAATACTCTTAAAGGTTTTCCCGGTGTGTACTCCTCCTACGTTTACAGAACCATAGGGGTTCGCGGAATTCTTAAACTAATGGAGGGTGTTGAGGACAGAACCGCTAAGTTCAGGGCTGTTATTGCTCTGGCTCTGAATGAGAATGATATCAGGCTATTCGCGGGAGAATGTCCCGGTAAAATAGCTGAGGAAGTGAAAGGTATCGCGGGTTTTGGTTTTGACCCGATTTTCATTCCCGAAGGCCACAACAGAACCTTTGCGGAGGACTATGAATACAAAAGGAAGGTATCACACAGAAGGAAGGCTATCGAAGCTCTAGCGATCTTCATTCAAAATGGGGAGATGTTCTAACAACGTTCTTCTTTCAAGTGGAGATGAAATGTGTATTTCTAAATATTAAGCTGGATCTGGGTTTCTATCGGCAGTATTTACTATCTTCCGGCATGGGTATATGTGAGGTATTAAATACGCTCGCCGAACTATTTCTTTTCACGGGGGTGATGCCTGATGGCACGGAAGATAACCAAACGTACCGGCAGACCAAACCGGGAAGAGGTGAAAAGGATAAGGAGGATGATAATGGAGCTCAGCAAGATCTACCCGGTTTATGTGAACGGCAAACCCCTTCACCAGCTTAATGAGCAGGTTATTCAGCGGACTATACTCAACTATGCAGCCCAGTAGCGATACTCTTAAAACTATTTTGTGGAGGTGGTGTGTGGTGTTACAGGATGAGATGATCCTACTCAAAAACAAACTAAAAGAGATGGGCTTAGATCCAAAGGATATGTTATTTTATGAGTTCAGGAATCTTTCAATTGAGCACGAGAAAAAGTTCCAGAAGGCGAAGGAGGAAGCGAGGAAAAGAATCGAGGAATTGGCTGATATGTTCCCCAATGCTTTCGGAAAGTATGGGAAAAAGGAGGCAACACTTCAGGATTTGCTGTGGAGCGCGGGTATCAATCACAGAGGCGTGATGAGCTGACACTGTCGTTAAACCCTCTCCGCCGAGCCCGATATTGTCTTTCTTTTTTCTTCCAGCATCCCGAGAAAATGTGAAATCTTTTTATCTCTTTTATATTAAAACTTATCAGCATGGTGGTCGAGCGGATAATGCAGTTTTTCCTACACACAGATGTAGGATTAGCCATCCTTAACTTCCTCATTTTTCTTGTGGGTATATGTGTATTAATCAAAATCATAATTCCCTATTTCAGAAGAAAGGCGAGAAAAACGGAAAGTGAGCTCGATGATTTGCTTCTCGATATAATCTCTCGTCCGCTGATTCTTGTTGTGGTCCTCATAGGCCTGTACACTTCGGCAAACCTTCTGAGCATGAGGATAGGATTTTTTACCACGATTGAGAAATTTTTTATAATAACCGGGGCGCTTGCAGCATCATGGATGATGGCTGAGATTTTCGTGTTTTTCGCTACTTACTGGTTCGAGAGGGAAAAGAAAGTGAAGCTTCCCGGGGTTGTTTCAAAAGTTATCTATCTTTTTGTGTTTCTCATAGGTGTTTTAACCATTCTCGACTATTTCCATGTGGCGCTTGCACCGCTCCTAACAACTCTGGGTGTGGGTTCGCTTGCCATCGGTCTCGCGTTACAGGGAACGCTATCGGATTTTTTCGCTGGGCTACACCTTCTCTCGGACAAACCCATCAGAGTTGGTGACTTTGTGGAACTGGAAGATGGAACCGTGGGTTACGTTGAGGATGTGGGGTGGAGATCCACAAAAATAAGAACGCTTGCTGATTACTCCGTAATTTTGCCGAATTCTAAAATCGCACAGAGCAAGATAATTAACTATGCCATGCCGGTAAAACCCACCAATGTTATTGTTAGCTGTGGTGTGTCCTATGACTCAGATCTTGAACGGGTGGAGAAGATAGTCATTGAGGTTGCCAGGGATGTGCAAAAAAGACTGAGTGAATTCTGCGACACTTCCTGGAAGCCATTGGTGAGATACAAAAATTTCGGGGATTCGAACATAGATTTTTCAATAATAGTAAGAGCTAAAGACTACGCTTACCGTTACACCATAACCCATGAGTTGATAAAAGCTATAAAGAAGAGGTTCGACGAGGAGGGAATAGAAATTTCCTGGCCCGTCAGAAAAATTTACTTTGGCAACAAGCTTCCTACTGATGTCAGGCTTGAGAACCGCGAGGAAAGTGAAAATGAGGAAATTAAGTCTTCCGGAAACGATGATAATAAAGACAGAAGTAACAACAAGTGAAATTTATTCTGTTTCTTTTATCGCTATGGGCGTTCCTCCCGCATGCCAGGAAATGCGCGGCCTCATCTGGGCAGCGTAAATTCTTTCCGAGTTGTCATCCAGAATAATGGCAGCACCCTTAACTCTTGGGAGCGCGTCTATGTAGGATGCAAGATCATACCTAAGATATGTCTGCATTATGTTTCTAAGAGCGCTCAGATCCGAGCTTGCGGTGAGTCTATGTGATATAACAATATCCATCTGGCTTATTGCGGCTTCATGCAGCTTGTTCGGTTGCTGGGTTGCAAGCACAAGGGAAACGCCGGGCTCTCTCCCAAGCTTGACCCACTGTATGAGCGGATCTGTTGCAGCTGTCTTTCCAGTTTCTGGGAGGAACTGGTGCGCTTCATCCAGGAACATCCACACTATGGGCATATGGGATCTCTCGATCCCGCTCATGCTATCTATTTCTTCCTTTCTCCTCGCTTTCATTCTTTCGTGCAGAAGCTTCCTTGCGAGAAGTCCCACGACCAGCGTTTTAACGTTCCATCCAAGAGAGAAAGAGCCGAGAAGCGAGATGTCAAGAACGGTAACCATGCCCGGTTTCACAATTTCACTCATGCCGCTTCCAGCAGGCGAAAATATGCCCCATTCCTCCGCAATGCTGAACCTGTTGATCAGAGCATCTCTTATATGGCTGGATGGCATGTCTTCAAGGGCATACATCAGCGTTTCCATAGTGTAAGTCTTTTCATTCTCCCTGAGCTCCTTTATGAATCTCTCGAGAAAAACCCCGACCTCACTCATCAGATCTATCTCGAAAGTATATCCCCAGTCTTCAGCTGTCAGTTCGCTGGCAGAGAAGGAAAATGTACCGTCATACGGTATCTCTTCATTTTTGTACTCGTCCTCCAATCCTTTGGGCACGAGGATCTCAACGGGAAAGCCACGAGGATGGAGATTCCAGGACAGCAGTGCCTTGAAATCCCTATCATTGGGGTACTTCATGCTCCAGAAGATTCCCATGGTATCTATAATAATCGCACTCATATTTTTCCTTATACTCTCGGGCAGGAGCATGATCTCTTCCGCTATGGTGCCCATGGTATAAGACTTACCCATACCTCTTTTCCCAAAAATCCCCACAACGTGAGGTCTCGCGAGATCCATGTAGATCGGAATGGTCAGCCTGGCTTCCTTCTTCTCTCCGGCATAGTTCTTTCCTACGTATCCCGTACCAGCATCTCCGTACTTCTCGAGATCCCAGGAATCCCTGCCAACAATGATCTTGTGCATGGTTCTAATTTGGTAAGGGTGTAATATTAAATTTTTCAAAATTTAAAGATTGGCTTATAACTTTCCCATATGAGAAAAAAAAATAAATCGGAAAACCTCAACCCCTCTGAAATAAGGGAAATTTTAAGACTCGCTGAGAAGAGCGGAGTGGAAATTGAGGCAACCGTCTATTTGAAAAGCAGGAGACGTGGATCGAAAAGAAGAGACAGGCGTGTGGTGGGGCGATTCAGAATAGATCCCGCATCTAAAGAGATCACGTTGCTTGAAGCGAATATGATAAGACTGCTCACCAACATAACTCTTGTGAGGCTTCTGTTTAGGTTGAGAAGGGTGCTCAGAATAGCGGATGGTGAAGGGAAAGGCTTCAGGTTGAAATTCTCACCACGAAACCTTAAGCAAATATTCTCGCGCAGTTAAAAAAGTGTACCGTTTAGAATACTGATGAAAATCAACATTCCTATAACTATAATACCGATCATTGTGAGCGTTCTTATGGACCCAACGACGGTGTTCAGCACTATAAGTAGTATCATGCCGAAAAATAAGAATGTGAGTATGATATCGAATGGAGATGCGTAGGGAAGTTGAGACTTTATTATATAGAGTATTTGGAAGAACATGGATACTATCTTGCTGCCCGTACCGACAGCACTACCACCCATGGTCAGAAGCATCTCCTTGAAAATGTTGAGAATTTCTATCAGCATGTTTTAATTGTTGCGCTCAACCTCAATATAAATTTTTAGAATCGACCTTTCCCGCTAAAATATGAATGCGAAGTACACCGCAGGCAGCATGAGCGCAATCCACATCGGTATGCTGTACCATATGATTTTCGAGCCGTCAAGGGGAGGAATCGGCAGGAGGTTGAAAAAGGCGAGATAACCGTTGACCAGCGTGACCATCGCAAAAACAGGATTTTTGAAAAGGACGAAAAGGGCTGCAAAGATCGTTGCGATGATTATGTTGGTGATGGGGCCGGCAGCCGAGATTATGGCATTTTCCTTCGAGCTTATTCTTCTGATTCCCAGGCTCCCGATGTAGACCGCGCCGGGAGCTATGAAAGCAAAATGACCCATCGTTATGAATGCGAGCAAAATCGCAAACAGTAAACCCTCCTTCCACATCACGAAGCGCGCATAATTTCCAAGCTTTATTGCGGCGATCTTGTGAGCGCTTTCATGCAGAACAAACCCGAGGAAAATTGCTATACTCAGCCCAACAACCTCCATGAAATGACCGCTGATGATCTCATTAAAGCTGAAAACAAAGCATGCAACCACCGCCGAGATGATGAGCTCTTTTATCTCCCGCGCATCAAAATAGCGCAGCATCACAACCTTACCTCCTTCCAG
>JALVWC010000023.1 GCA_027038505.1 Nanobdellati archaeon | reverse complement strand
CCTTACATCTTCAGGAGTCAGCTTGGATTTAAAAGATTTTGACATCATAGAAAACATAAAATTATAGATTTCCGCTGGTAAATCAACGTAAACTTTCCTAGAACCAAATCTAACAGAACTTCTAGGTGGTGTTCGTATTATAATTGGATATGTTGGATACAAATATTTATAACTCATGATTTTTTAATTTTTTCTTTAATTTTTTAAATTTTGTTCTGTATTAAAGATTATAATTAACAAAATAACAAGATAAGTTTATGAAAGTAAGGAAATATAACTAAGATTTGCTACAAGGTATGTAAGGATGTTTTTACCGGGGTATATATTGATACAAAATCTTTGTTCATGATCCTGCGGGAAGTGCTTACGAGGAATGGTATCCGCTATGGGCTAAAGAAGTGAACCGCCCGGTAATATTAATCAGGAACAAGTAATTCTAGCGCTTTAATCAACCGCGAAGTGGCTGGGAGAGAAAAATGCAAAATTCTCCTCCACGAAGAGTGCTCCATGATATCTTTGGGTGTGGGTTTTTGCATTCTGATTTGAGTTGAGAAAGGGGTTCGGGCTGAGAAGTTGTGAGTTAGTAGGTCGGGATTTTAAATTTCAACAGAACAATGAACCCCCTTTAAAATGAATAATATGATAATTAAGTTGTTGTTCGAGGAAAAACCTTTTAACATTCCGTTTTAAAATTATCTTCGGGGTGCGATGATTTTACCGTCAGAGACTGAGCGCTGACACGCGGATGATCTATTCCGGGGTAAATGAGCGCCTCCTTAACTAAGCTTGAAGTTTCTCTTCATTTTCTTTCTTTTCCCTTACATACGGAAAGCGCATCTTGTGTCCACACTCAAGACATGTTATAAGCACATACTTTTGTTTTGATCTAATACGCACCCTGGCATTAACTCCCGGCACAAGATAAGCGTGACATTTCTTGCAGAACCTTCTTTTAAGATGTGCTGGCACCCTTACATTATACCTCATTGCTATCTTTCTGGCAAGATTAACGTAACGGTTGGCCAGATCCTTCATGCCAGAAGAGAACTCCTTCTCGGCCAGCCTGAACAATATCTCTATCCTTTCCTTTGCTATCTCTCTCTGCCACTTTGGCTTTCTGGAAGGTTTTCTTGTTCTTGTTGCTGGCATGGGTAGGATTCCGCTTGGAAATATTAAATAAGAATGTGGTGCGCCGGCCGGGAATTGAACCCGGGCCACCGCCGTGGCAGGGCGGTATCATACCACTAGACTACCGGCGCAAAACCCCCCAAAAAATGGATGAGACTATAATTGGCGGGATAATTTTTAAAAATGTTGATCGGTGTAAAACAAGGAAACATCATCTAACGAGGTTATGGGGATTGGAAAAGCGCCCGGTTTTTTACTTCCTCCTGCTGACCACAGAAACAGCAACCTTTTTCTTGGTTTGCCAGCTGTAGCTTCTGAGCCTCTTACTCCTCCCAAAACCGCAGGCTGCGCAGTACTTCTTAGTTATGTGGAACGCGTGTCTACCACACCTCCTGCACACCTTGTGGGTGCGCTTCTGCTTCTTTCCAAATGAAGGTCTGCCTGCAGTGTAACGTCTCACGGCAGCCATAAAACATCACACCTCTTATTTTTTCACTTCCTCCTCCGGAGATGCGAAAACCACGGTATCGCCTCTTATAAGAACATCCCCGAGTTTTTTAACGCTTTCATTATCTATGAGTTCAGCATCTGAGAGCCACAGATTGAGGTGCATGTCTAGGGCTTCAAGAATCCCGTTGAGCCTTGCGCCATTTTTAAGTTGTACGAAAACCCGCTTTCCCTTTGACTTGTCCAGCACATCTATGGGCCTCTTATCCATATTCAGCACCACTCTCAAGGTTTACACAATAAGATACATGATAACTTATTTAAAGATTACCATTATCATTTTTTCGCGTGGTGCCTATGGCGATATGGCACAGCCGTTCAAAAAGAAAACCCACCGGAGGGAGGTACAAATCCCACAGGAAGCACAAAAAATACGAACTTGGCAGGCTCCCTGCTCTGACAAAGGTGGGAAGTACAAAGCTTGAGATCATAAGAGTTAGGGGTGGAAACTACAAGTTCAGGCTGAAGAAGGCGGGGTATGCTAATGTTGTTGACCCTGAAAGCGGTAAGGCAACGAAGATGAAGATAGTGGATGTTGTTGAGAACAAAGCGAATCCGCACTTTGTGAGGGAGAAGATAATAACGAAGGGTGCGATAATAAAGCTCGAGGATGGCTCGCTTGCAAAAGTTACCAGCAGACCGGGGCAGGAAGGAGTCGTGAACGCCGTTCTTATTAAAACCCATGCCCATGCAAGCGTATGAAGGTAAAAATCTTTGAACACGAGGTTTTTATTGACACCTCCTTTCTTCTTAGCCCTGAGGGCGAGGAAGAACTGAAAAAACAGCTTGAAGAGTACCTGCAGGGTAAGAGGAAGGGATTTGACGTCACGCTAGACCACTCAAAGATTGATGATGAACTGGCACTGTTTCTTGAATCTCTTCTTAAGGTAGAGTACGGCTCCACAGTAACCTACGGGCAGCTCGGAAAAATGCTCGACATGCATCCAAGAAAAGTCGGTATGCTCTGTGCAAGAAACCCACTGCCGATAGTTGTACCGTGCCACAGAGTGGTGGGCGTTAGAGGTATTGGCGGTTACTCCTATGGTGTTGAGCTCAAGAAGAAACTGCTCGAGCTTGAGAAAAAGTTCATTTAAGCGCGGCTCAAAGTTTCTCTCTTAAGCAAAGTTACCTGATGTTGATGTGGATCTCAGCTTTAAGCAATGAAATTATTCTTTCTCTCAGGCTTTCTTTTGGAGGAGACTCCTCCAGAAGGAGATGAGCTATTCGCCTTATTTCTCTTGACGGCCTTATGTAGGGGTCTAAAGCATAGACAGGAACAGCTTTTGATATCGCTTCCCTCACTTTACTGTGTTCCTTTACAACACCGATCACTCCCGTTTCGAGCATTCTTTCTATTTCCTCCGGCTTAAGTTCGTGTTTTTCATTTCTTTGCATGTTGATTATGACTCCGGCTATACTTTTCCCCAGGGTCCTCGCGAAGTCAACGGCCATCTTTGCATTCTGTACAGCCGGAACTTCGGGAGTTGTGACGACAACGACTTCATCACTCGCTTCAATAGCTGCCCTGACTTCATCGTTTACACCCGGAGCCGAGTCTATAAGAATGATATCATAAACTCCTATGAGCCTTGCAAGGTGCTTCTCGAGCCCGCCCAGCTCAGCCTGCAATTCCGCCATGGAGGCGGGAATGACCTTGAAACCGAGAGGATGCTGGTAGATGGCATGGAGTATGTAAGCCTCATTCTTTATAACCTCGTTCAGAGTAACGGGATGCGTTTCAGGAATACCGAGATGCACTGCAAGGTTCGGGCCGCTCACGTTTCCGTCTATGACCAGTACATGCTTCCCCGCTTTGGAAAGTGCAGCAGCCATATTTGAAACTAAAGTTGTTTTGCCAACGCCACCCTTTCCGGAAATAACGGCTATTATTTTTGTCATATTGCAAGATTTGCTTTTTTAAAAATATAAAGGTTAGCTATACTCCTTTTACCATGATTCACTTTGCCTTAGAAAAGAAAGTTGCCCTTGCCCTTCATAGTAATGGCATTCTGTTCAAGCTCTCGCTTATCTTTTCTTACTCATTATATCCCGTGTTCATCTTCTGGCTTGTTTTCTTCTACATGAAAAGAAGGGAGATTTTTTCTCTCATGCTGTGTATGCTTGCTGTCCTTCTTGTGTGTGTTTATGGTATAAAGCACCTCACATCCGTTCCAAGACCGTATGAGGTGTATGGGGTGAAAGCCGTAACTTATCACATAGGTTCATCATTCCCTTCAACGCATGCATCGCTCTCTCTTTTCATCTTTTTAACTTCGGTCATGTTTGCGGGGAGAGTCATGAAAAGGAGCATGAAAATTTTGCTTTTTCTGTGGGCCATGCTTGTGAGCATCTCAAGATGGGTGCTGCTCCTTCACTACCTTGTTGATATAGTAGCGGGATGGGTCATTTCCTTAACTCTTGTTCTTATCTGCTGGAGTATATGGAATGAGAGGATCGAGAGCGAGAAGGTGAGGAAGGGAATACACATAGGGTTGGGATACCTAATAGGGTTGGTTGTTTGGAAATACTCCAGCAAAGCGGTGGCGTATCTGGCGGTGATCACGGCAGCTTCCATGGTTGCTTCGGTGCTCATTAAAAGGCAAACATTGCCCGATGATATTATGAAGCTTATCGAGAATGCTGAGAGAGGTGAGGACATTAAGAGCTTCCCGCTGAGGGGTGTCGTGTTCTTCTTTTTGAGTGCCACCATCGTCACGTATTTATTTCCGAGTAGTATAGCTGCAAGCGGCATAGTAGCTTTATCCCTCGGAGACGGGATGGCTACCGTTGTGGGTAGAAAATTGGGCAGGGTAAGGCTTCCGTACAATAGAGCTAAGAGTTTTGAGGGAACGCTCTCGTGCTTTTTCTTTTCATTTGTCGGCTCACTTCCATTTTTGCCGGGAACGCTGGCTTTCCTGAACGGAATCATAGCAAGCTTGGTGGAGTCCCTCCCGCACAGAGAGCACAGCAAGCTTAATATGCTGCTTGACGATAACCTCACAATTCCGATTATCTGCTGTTGTGTGCTTTATTTTTTGTGCATCAATTTCCAATTCTGTGCTTGAGTCACAACACAGCACTTTTCAACACAACATCACCAACAACGAACTCCATCAAGGAAAGCAACACCCACTGTAAAAAATGCTGCAATGATTTTTTCCCAGAGAAGAGATGTATTAAAATTTTCATTAATTATGGATAATTTCTAATTATGGACTTTGAGCTTGTCTGGTTCGATTCCTTCGGGGCAAAATCCTCGTGCGTTCTTGTAGAAACGAAAGATGTATCCGTACTCATCGATCCGGGCGTGGCAATCATGCACAGGAGCTTTCCGGCAAGCCTGCCCAAAAAGCTGTTCTGGCTGGAGAAGGGCTGGCACGAGGTGGAAAAAGCCGCAAGGAGGGCTGATGTTGTTGTGGTCACACATTACCATTACGATCATCACAGCCCTGACAGAATGCACATCTATGAGGGTAAGCTCCTCCTTGTCAAAGACCCGAACAAATACATAAATGACTCGCAGAGAGGCAGAGCCCTGAGATTTTTCGAAAACCTCTGGAGACGGTTTGGAGGCCAAGAGCTTAAGCCCGGAAACCATCAGAAACGTGAGGAGTTTGACCGAGCTGATGTGCTGGATGTTGTTAAGCTCAGCGAGATGGATGAGGAACATGTTAAGTGGTTTCAGGCAAGGGTGAAAAAGTGGAAGAGTTACAGAAAGATCGAGGAAGCGAAGTTTGATGACCTTGAAATAAGGTTTGCGGACAATCTCGAGCTTTCATTCGGCAGGACAAAACTGAAAACCATCGGGCCTATTTTTCATTGCGTTGAGTGCTCTCGCGTTGGATGGGTGTTCATGGTCGTGGTGGAGGAGGGAAGTAAAAAGCTCCTTTACAGCTCGGACCTCTGCGGGCCGATAATCGAAAAATATGCTGAAGTTATGATAAGTGAAAAACCGAACTATCTTGTGGTGGACGGCCCCAACACATACATGCTTGGCTACCTGCTCAGCAGTGAGAATTTAATGAGGGCAATAAACAATGCCTGCAGGATGATTCAGAAGATGGATTTTGAACTTTTTATCTGGGACCACCATCTACCAAGAGAGCCAAGATTCAGAGAGAATACAGCCGAGGTGTGGAAGCTTGCAAAAAAGCTTGGCAAAGATGTGATGACCGCGAGGGAATTCAAGGAAAATAAGCCCGCTGTGGTTGAAGAGCTGATGAGTTAAACAGCATGTGTTGATCCGAGATCAGAGGTACATTAGAGGCCTCGGGTCTGTTTGTGAAACCAGATCATGCTATATGGGACAGCGTTTTGATCCCGGTAAATGATATTTAAAAGTCTGAGGCCTTAATTTTCCTTATGCCCAAACTTTATGAACTGGTGGAATTCCTGGATAGTTACCTTAACATCCATGATGACTACGGAGATGTTGTTCTGAACGGGCTTGTGTTGGACGCCTGTGAAGCTGAAGATGAAGTGAAGACAGTGTGTCTCGCATGTGATGTCAATAGGAAGGTTGTTGAAAGCGCAGCAGAAAGAAAAGCGAGCCTGCTCATCACCCACCACGGCATCTTCACAAGACATGATGAAGCAAGGCTTGTTGGGATAAAGGGAAAGCTCGTAAGAATGCTGATGGAAAATCACATCTCTCTCTACGTTGCCCATCTCCCGCTTGATTTTCACAGAGAAGTTGGAAATCATGTGGCGCTTGCAAAAACGCTGGGCTTCGAAAACTTCGAACTCGTTGAATTAAAAAGGCACAGCAGGCTTTATGGAAACGTGGTGATAGCTGAGCTGAAAAGTGAGATGGATGCTGAAGAGTTTGCAGGGTTTCTGGCAGAAAGGATTAAGGTGAGTGTTGAATTCCAGCAAGCGGACAGGAATGTAAAGAGGCTTGCCATAATCACCGGCTCAAGCATGTCCATGCTGGAAGATGTGATAAAAGCTGCTGACATTGACTCCTTTCTCTGTGGGGAGTTCAAGCACGGTTATGCTTTTCACCATGAGGAGTTGGGAGTCAACGTTTTTTATGCGACGCACTACAAAACAGAAATATACGGACTGCAGTTTTTGGGGGAGAAGCTGAAAAACACATTTAAAGGTTTGGAATCAGTATTTATCGACGTCCCTCCATTGATCAAAAGGGTGGGGAACGGATGGTAGCGAAGAACATTCCCTCCATCTGTTTAAGCTGTGGAGGCTGCGTTGGGGTTTGTCCCCAAGATGCCATATCCCTCAAGGATATGAAGATAATCATTGATGTAAGCAAATGTAATGGCTGCGGAACATGCGTTATTTTCTGTCCGGTAGGGGCGATGACGCTGGAGGATAAATCCGCTAACGATGTCGAGAGGTGATCGAAATTCCCAAGCCTGTTGGTTTAAAAGACGCTTATGATGTTGTTATCATAGGTGCGGGTCCGGCTGGGAGCAGGTGTGCCAAGCTGATAGCCGATAGAGGTTTCAGCGTTGCGGTGTTTGAGAAGAGGTCCGAGATAGGCTCACCCAAGAGATGTGCGGAGGGCATAGGTATCAAGGCTCTGCAGAGGATGGGTTATACTGGTAATGAAAGGTTTGTTGCGCAGTACATTGATGGCTTTTACCTTTACGCCCCAAACGGCAAGGAATTCGTGATGGATTACGGCTCACCGCAGGGCTGTGTGGTTGAGAGAAAGGTTTTCGATAAATTCTTAGCTTATGATGCCGCCAGGGCCGGAGCAAGGATATTCACCAAGACGGAAGTTATTGACCTGCTTAAGGATAATGGGGCAATAAGCGGTGTGGTTATTAAGTACGGGGAAGATGTCTTTGAGGTAAAGGCCAGGGTGGTCGTTTCAGCCGAGGGTATAGAGGGCAAGATGGCGAGAAAAGCCGGCATAGACAACACAAACAAGCTTATCAATGTGGATAGCGGCTACCAGTACGAGATGGCTAACTTAAAGCTGAAAGATGCAAACAAGCTTTACTTCTATCTCGGCAACGAGATCGCTCCGAGAGGTTACATCTGGATATTTCCCAAGGGAGAGCATGTTGCGAACGTGGGTATAGGTATAGGGGGAGGGGCTGGAGCCAAGAGAAAAGCAAAGGAGTACCTTGACTCGTGGATAGAGAGCCATCCGGAGATTTTTGGTGATGCAAGTATAATAGAGGAGAACGCCGGCGGCATACCTGTTGGAGGGTTGCTCGAGGACATGGTGAGGGACGGATTTGTTGTTATTGGTGATGCTGCTCACACTGTAAATCCCATACACGGCGGAGGCATGGATGAGGGCACGAAAGCCGGGGAGATGGCCGCTGAAGTAATTTGCGATTGTCTGAAGGGAGGGGACGTCAGCCATGATGCCTTAGCGAAGTTTAACGAGCTGTGGTGGAAGGAGAGAGGAGAAAAGCTCAGGAGGATTGAGAAACTCAGGCAGGTAATAGAAAGGATGAGCGATGATGACCTCAATTTCTTGGCTGATGAGCTGACAGTTCAGGACGTGATCAATTTTGCCGGAGGCAGGAACCTGAGAAAGCTTGCCAAAATCCTTCTGAGGAGACCAAAGCTGATAAAGCTCGCCACCATCCTGAGATAAACGCTATATATAAATTTTTCCATCTTTAAAGGGGGAGTATGGAACTCCGGCATATAGCCTTCGTCATGGACGGAAACAGAAGATTTGCCAGACGTTTAATGCAAAAGCCATGGAAAGGGCACGAGTGGGGTGCCAAAAAGGTCAGGGAAGTGCTCAGGTGGTGCAGAGATTTTGATGTCAAATATGTGACCCTCTATTCTCTATCCCTTGAAAATTTCACAAAGAGACCGAAAAGAGAGCTTGAAATGCTGATGAGGATATTCAAAAAGGAATTCGACACAATTCCGAAGGATAAGGAAATTCATGAAAACCGTGTGAGAATAAATGCAATAGGCAGGATTCACCTGCTTCCATCTGATGTTAGAGATGCGATAAAAAGGGCGGTGAAATCAACGAAAGATTATGATGATTATGTTGTCAATTTTGCGATAGCTTATGGGGGTCGAGCCGAAATAGTTGATGGTGTCAAAAAACTGCTGAATGATCTAAGGCAGGAGAAGATCGATGGACAGAGCATAGATGAAGAACTTTTTCAGAGGTATCTCTACACCAACGGCATGCCGGATCCCGACCTCATAATAAGGACCGGCGGTGAGAAAAGGCTGTCCGGCTTTCTTTTGTGGCAGGCCGCATATTCCGAGCTTTACTTCAGCGATGCTCTCTGGCCCGAGTTCAGCAGGGAGGAGTTTGAAAAAGCTCTGAAGGATTTCTTCGGGAGGGAGAGGAGGTTCGGGAGGTAAAAATGTGGGTTTTCTTGAGAGATAATACTTCACGTGAGAGTAATATAGGAAATTTTTCCCATTTTTGAAAAATAAAAAATATCAAAAATTGAAGCTGGGGGAAAATTGTTCTCTGCGGATTACTCCTGCTCTTCTGGAGTGGGAACTAAGGTTCTGTCACTTGCCTCGGCGCCTAGATAGAGTTCCTTCTTGGAATAGAGGTACCATAGAATAATGATATCCACTATTACATAGACTATTTTTAGAGAGAGGAGATTGATGATCAGTCCGATGCCATAGAAAACCATCGCGATTTTCCATGCTGTTGGATTTAGCTTTAAGAGCCCGTACCAAATGAACGCAAGTGCAATCATTAGAATGGTGAGTATCACTATCATGGCGGCGAGGGTGGGGTAGTATTCTAACAGAATTTCGAATTTGCCAGAAGCAATTAGTGACCACAACGAGATTGTGTATGCTCCCAATGCAAAGAAGTATAACCCAGCCAAGATTCTTATTCCCAGCGGGGCTTTCTTGTTCTCCATAACGATCACCCCCTATTTATTTAAAATCTCACCATCTCACCACCACAAACCTCATCCCCGCGGACGTTTAATGAAATGTTTCTGCCCCTCTGCCGCGGGTCGTCAAGAGTACTGGGACTCTTGGGGTAAGAAAGAGTCAGAGACCACGCTATCTATGTGGAGC
>JALVWC010000022.1 GCA_027038505.1 Nanobdellati archaeon | reverse complement strand
GTTTCTTGCCTGACTCTCTCCTATGAATGCCTTAACGAGGTTCTCCAGAGTTCTTTCCATTCCACATCACCTTTTCGAAAATTTTGGTTTTTATTATAAACATAAATACAAATATTTAAAAAATTTAAGTTCGATATACGAACTATGCGAAAAATAAACGACAAACTATTGGTAAGGGTATTGATAAGGAATCCGCGTCTTCCCAACACAGCGATAGCAAAGCTATTTGGTGTCAGTGAGGCGGCGGTACGAAAAAAAATCGAAAAATTTGAGAATGATGGTACTGTTATAGGATACACCGCCATCGTTGATCCAACGAAAGCAGGGCTTGGAATTTCTTATACGGGCATAGACGTCAGGCCAGAAAAGATGGTGGGAGTTTATGAAAAACTTCAGGAGCTCAGGGAGGCCGAGGTGATCTTTTTAACTTCGGGAGACCACAATATCTTGGTTAAACTGGTGTGTAACGACATGGAAGAACTTATGAAAGTACACAAGAGAATAGAGGAAATGGACGGTGTGACGAGAGTATGTCCCTCTGTCATCACAAGTGTCTGGAAGAGAGGCCGGAAGTGATAAGAGCGATCCACGAAAGGATCCGGGGGTTTCTGGAACTCGGAAAAAAAGGTAGAACATGGTTCGATTTTAGACCTTACTGTGAAATCGAGTTTGAGTCATCCATAGCATCGGAGCTTGTGTTCTGTATTTCAGCTGCAAATTCGTCAGCAATTTCGGCGCTCAAACTTCAGCAAAAAATATACGAGAAAGACGTTGATCTGAAAAATGAGAATCGGATTATAGAGTTGATGAAGGAGTGTGGTGTGAGGTTTTACAGAAGAAAAGCAAAGTATGTGGTGTGTGCCTTGGAAAGGCTGGATGAAATGGAGGAAGTGATCAGGACTCATGATCCCGTCTTAGCAAGGGAATGGCTGGTGTTGAACGTGAAGGGGGTGGGTTATAAGGAGGCAAGCCACTTTTTAAGAAATACTGGTAAGCTTGATGTTGCTATAATCGACAGACACATACTCAGATGGATGGAGAAAGAGAATTACATACCTTCTTTCATAAAGCCCGTTAACCTTTCCAGACGCAGAGACTACCTTTTGCTGGAAAAATTGCTTGCGGGTATCGCACATGAGCGGAACATGTATGTAGGGGAACTTGATCTCCTTATCTGGTGGTACGCTACAAAGAAAGTGTTGAAATAATTCTGGTGGACCGGCCGGGATTTGAACCCGGGGTCTCCGCCTTGCGAAGGCGGCGTCCTTCCAGGCTAGACCACCGGCCCACTGCGAGAGGATTATGTGGTGGACTTTAATTTAAATTTTTATTTTTCAAAAATAATCAGGAAAAATTTCCCATAAACAAAAAAAAATAAAAATGAAAAGGATCGCAGAAAATCATTTTGCCAATCAATCGGTATAGTAGGTGTAATAAAGTGTCTCTGCCTCATCCGGCCTTAGTGGTGCATTCCAGTCTTTGGTCTCTATGATGTGCTTAAGAACATCCCCTATAACTTCTTCAAGATCGATAACATCCATCCATCTTTTCCTGGGGTTTATTACTCCTACTTTTTTCCCGTACTCCACCAGCGCATGTATTTGCTCTCCCGACAATTCTACCAGAATCCCTATCCAGTCGAACTCCAAGACTTTCTCTCTCCTGCTTATCTCACCTTCTTCCAGCTCCAAGTCCCTTCCGCTCCCGACCATCTCTTCACCTCCTTTATTTTTTCGCGCCAGTTAAATAATCTAGGGGCCTGGCGCTCCCACCCCCACTTCTCGAGACGGACCCGCCGGTTTTCTTTTAGTTCGCTTGGCGGGTCACGGCGACCGCCCGGACTCGAACCGGGAAACACAACCTGACGGCCGCATTTGGGACAAGCAGAAAGAGAAACAAAGCTACCAATTTACACCACAAAATCCCAATAAGATGTCCGCATATTTGTTTTACAACAGAGAAGTAGATAACCATGAAAAACTTTAAAGCTTTTTGATCCGCCTGGCTTTAGGTATGAGGTTTTTGATGAACCTTCCCTGCTTGAGCCCTATGCCGAGAATGTGTTCCTTGTATTTTAAAATCACGTAACCGTCTTCAGCATCGCACTCAACATCGTAGAGATTGAGGCCACAGAGAACATCGTGCACTTTATCCTCACTTACTTCCACAACATTTTTTGTTGCATGCATGCCGAACATCTGTGCTCCGTTCGTTGTTAGTTTTATTCTTTCCCTCTTTTTCTCCCATCTCAAGAACAGCATCCCCACGGCTTCTACATTCAGACCAGAGAAGTTCTTACCCACGACATCCCCATTTGTTATCCATATTTTCCTTCCGCTCTTAACAAAAACATAATCATCAAAGAGTTCTTTCTTCAAACCAAACCTGTCCTCCAGATACTTCAACATTTCCCTCTTTTCCTCCTCACTCATTATTTTAAGCTTGCTCATCCCGCATCACTCTTTTCTCAGCCTTGCAACAAAGAACCCCTCACTGTCATTGTCCTGAGGCCAGATACGCAAGCAGTTCTCCACACTCTCGTCAAATTCCTGCCCCTCCCATTCCAGTATTCCGTGCCGTGCTTTAAGACCCCCGACCTTAACTTTTTCAACCACCAGTCCGTGCTTCCTTACAGCATAATCCACCACGGCTTCATTTTCCTCTGGCGCCATCGTACACGTTGAGTATACAAGCACTCCCCCCCTCTTTAAAGTTACGGCAGCGGCATCTATCAACCTCTTTTGAAGTCGTGCCATCTCCTTTATAAAACGGATGTTCCACCTCGAAAATGCCTTCCAATCTTTCCTCATTATGCCCTCTGATGAGCACGGAGCATCAAGCAATACCTTATCAAAACGCTCCCTGAACTTTATGAACTTCCTGCCGTCCATTCTCGTCACAACCGCGTTTATCACGCCAAGCTTCTCGAGGTTGAAGCGCAGAATCTTAATTCTCTGAATCTGAATGTCGTTGGCAACTATACACCCCTTGTTTCTCATCATCTCTGCCATCTGTGTTGTTTTTGAGCCCGGTGCAGCCGCTAAATCAAGCACGAAGTCACCTTCCTCTGGATGCAGTATCACGGGTGGAATCATCGATGAGGCTTCCTGAACGTAAAAGTATCCCATAAAATGCTCGAGTGTGTTGCCGAGCTGCTCCTCGTTTCTGTTCTCCACCCAGAAACCGTTCTCATACCAGGGCACGGGTTTGAGCTCCCATCCCTTTGACTCTAACATCCTGAGACACTTCTCCTTATCGATCTTCAGAGTGTTTATTCTGATACTTTTTCTCAGGGGCTTTAAACAATACTCCACCAGAGTTTTTACCTCATCCCCCAAGATCTTTCTGTACCTTTCCCTGAAAAGCCGCGGGACATTTATCTTGTGGGTCATAATCTGACTTCCCTCACCTCTCCTTTCTCAAGCTCCACAAGGTATATTCTTCTGGATGGTGTTGCGGCACAGTTAAAAAAGATCGTACCGTCCTTTACGATATGTCCATTATCCTCGTGGATGTGTCCGAAAGCATGCAAAACTGGCTTTGCTCTCTGATCAAACTCAAGATAACCTTCATAACCCACGTGCTCGTTTGACCATATCCTGTCCAATATTCCCTTGGGAGGGTAATGTGTGACGAAAACAAGCCTACTGCCATCTATTCCCTTCACATCACTTAGGGCCTCATCAAGCGAGAACGGATAGGTCGCGCTAACAAGCAGAAAGCGATACCTTCCTATTCTTCTTAGCCCGTAGATGACGATCTCAGCTTTCTCTCCTTCATACACGAAGCCCATGTCAAGATTACCACACACTGCAAGAGCATGAACACCTGCCTCATTTTCAACTCTGCTGAGCAGTTCTTCTGCATAGCTTTGAAACACGAAATCTCCGCAGTAAAGGAAGACATCAACATCATGCTTCTGAATGGCATCGATCGTGCTGTCTATAAAGTGGTGGTTGCCATGATAATCCGAAGCGCACAGCACCCTCATTCCCACTCACCGCAATATCTTTCTTGAAAAATCAATAGCACACAAACATTCTGTTCAGAAAGCGCCGATATCCTCGAGCTTTTTCCTGAGCTTCTGCACGGCCCTCTTCACTTCATCAAGTGATCTTGCGCCCGTGCACACGAGTCTACCCGAGTTGAAGATCAGGAAAACCACACGTGGTTCTTCCATCCTGTGCACAAGCCCGGGAAACTGCTCCGGCTCGTACTCACAATCCTCGAGTTCATAAACTATTTTGTTGAGGTCAAATCTGGACTTGAGGTTTGCTGATGCTACCAGATTCTCAACCTTGAGCTCCGGCTCTCCTTTTATTTCGATTCCTATTTTCTTGAGATCTTCTATCACTTTCTTTATAGCCTCCATCGCTATGTCCTTGGACCTTGTTCCCGCACAGATTATTTTGCCTGTGGTGAATATGAGCAGAGAGGCTTTAGGCTCTTTTATTCTGTAAACAAGCCCCGGAAAGCTTTCAGGTTCGTATTCCGCTCCCTCAAGCTCCATCGCTATTTTCTCCAGTGGGAGCTTGGTTTTGAGATCGGCAGACACAACAACGTTCTCTATCTTTATCTCATCCTCTCCTATAATTCCCCCTGCATTGGAATCCTCGTTTTCTTTTTTTGCCATGTGAGCATCACCCGGTATTTTTAAATTTTATGTGTAGCTTTAAATGTTTATTTGTTTTAAATCGTAATCACCAAAAAGTAACAAAAAATTTAAATAGTTTACCGACCATTATAATAACAACAAGAGTTGGGGGTGATCGCAAAATGAGTTTTTTGGGGAGGCCTGAGGAAGTGATTAGGGAGGAAAGAAATGAAGCATATAAAGAGCTTAAGGAAACTTACAATCTCCTCACAATTCTTTCAAGGCCGGGAAATGAGGTCGTGGGAGATGGGAACTTCATTATGGAACATGTGAACAAGAAACTGAAGCATGTTAGTTCAGTGTATGGGTTTCCAACTCCTCAGCCAAAAACCCTACAGCAGGCTCTGGAAGTAGCAGAACTCTACATAGAGATCATAAATAACCATCTGAACAAATTGTGTGCAAAATATGGCATTGATAGACTTTGAACACAACGCTACTAAACTTTACGGGATTTTTGTTTTTATTGTTTTTTTGAGAAACCTAATTAACCTTGCAATAACTTCAAAATCTCTCCCTTCGCAAGTTTAACGTCCCTTATGGTGAGCTCCTCCCCGCATATATCGCACACACCTTTCTGACGGCCCCATTTCCATTCGAATGTACCTCCACATTTGGAACATATTACCTTAACATATATGACCAAGGATCTCACCTCTCGACCATCCGGGGCGGAGCATTTTATGATATGTTGACATATTGTGAGCCTAAAAATCTTTATATAAGTTACAGTTTCACCGCTCCCGTTCTCGTTCAGGATGTTCTCGAAGATGCTCACCGCCCAAGGAGTCATACCATATTCTGCACGCACCTTCAATACTTACCATGCACGGCCCAACAGGGTTGTACGGGGTGCAAACCCTGCCGAAGAGAGGACAGTCCTCCGGCGTTATGTTTGCCAGTAGAACGTCCCCACACCTGCATAATTTTTTAGCAGGATCATCACGAAATTCGAACTTTTGAAAAATTTTCTCAAAAACCCTTTCAGCGTCTCTGTCTTCCCATCTCTTTTTGATTGTGGGTTTACTGTTTTTTATTTTTCCGAGTCCTCTCCACTCACAATCACAGCTTCCGAAAACCCTTTTTATGAGTTTCTTTGCTTCCACATTGCCATTTTCCCTTACAACACGTCCGTACTGGTTGATCACATCCGTTTCTCCTTTTACCAAAAGATCGAGCACTGTTTTTATCGATTCCAGCACGTCGAGCGCTTCAAACCCGGAGACAACCATTGCGAGAGGGAAGCGATGGAGAATGCTTCTGTAAGGTTCAACACCCGTTATGGCCGAAACGTGTCCCGGACATATGAGAGCGTCGACCCTTCTTTTTGTTGAAGACAGAAGCGCGGGTATCGCGGGTATGAAAAATCGATGGGCATTGAGGACATAAAAGTTGGAGGGCGCTTCCCGGATTGCTATTGCGGTTGAAGGCAGGGTGGTCTCAAACCCAACGGCGATGTGAACGACATCTTTGCTCTTATTTTTTTCCGCTATTCTCACCGCATCGAAAATGCTGTAGACGATTTTTATTTTTGAGCCTCCTGCCGTTGCAAGAGATGTGCTGCGGTATTTCAGCTGCGAGACATCCCCGAAACAGGTCACTATACCTTCAAAATTCTCAATAAAGTGCAGAAATCTTGCGATTTCCTCATCATTTATCACGCATACAGGGCAGCCCGGACCCGGCACGAGCTTGATGCATGAAGGAAGAATTTGCCTTATTCCGTATTTGGATATTGTATCTTCGTGTGTTCCGCAAAGAGAGAGGATCGTGACGTTTTTCCCAACCGTGGATGCAAGGTTCCTGATCTCTTCGAGCAGCTTTTTTGCATCATCGCCCATGAGCTTCCCTCACCTTTTCTATGGCAAAACCGGCATGCACCACCACTTTATCCCCAACCTTACGGCCCCGCACGAGATCTACACGCACAGATCTTCTCGCCCCTCCGAAATTCACAATGGCCTCCTTTCCGTCGATTTTTTCAACGAGTCCCACGACACCAATGCACATAATCAGATATCTTTCAGAAAATAATAATTAACTTTTTGCAAATAATCTGTTAGATGGATGCATGGAGAATCATCATAAAAGGAACGGTTCAGGGCGTTGGGTTTAGACCTGCTGTTGCTAGAGTGGCACGAGAACTGAAAGCGAGAGGATATGTCAGAAACCTCGGGGGAGGGGAGGTTGAAATAGTGATCGACCTTCACCCGGAGAAATTTCTCGAGAAACTGTTCAATAACCTTCCGAGACTTGCGAGGGTTGAGGATGTGAGGATGGAAAAGATCGGCACACATTCCTTGCCGGATCCTTTCGCAATTCTCAAAAGTACATCTCTTTCCTCAGAGATCGAGGAAACGATAAGACTACCTCCTCCTGATACGGCGATATGCGAGATTTGCCTAGCGGAGGTATTTTCGAAGAAGAACAGAAGATACCTGTACGCTTTCACCTCCTGTACCGCCTGCGGACCGAGGTTTACCGTGTTTCTTGCACTTCCCTTCGACAGGGAAAATACAACTTTCAGCTCTTTCCCCCTCTGTGCGGATTGCACCAGAGAATACGAGGATGAAATTAACAGAAGGTACCATGCACAAACCACATGCTGTCCTGTGTGCGGACCATCTTATTCCTTGGTGTCATCTGATGGCGAAACCATCGCAGAGGGTCTTGAAGCCATAAGGATGGCCGCCAGAATGGTGGATGATGGCAAGATTATAGCTGTGAAGGGATGGGGAGGTTATCACCTTGTCTGCGACGCGGAAAAAGACGGTAGTGTCAGGAAATTGAGGAAGAAGTTGAGGAGGCCCCAACAACCATTCGCAGTAATGGCGAGGGACATGAATGCGGTTAGAGGGATCTGCATCCTTAATGAGCGGGAAGCGGAGGAGATTTCCAGTCCGGCAAGACCGATCGTGATCCTGAGAAAGAAGCACCCATCCATAATGAAGGAGGTAGCTCCTATGCTTCACACGCTCGGTGTGATGCTCCCTTATTCGGCACTACATCACATTTTGTTTTCCCACCTCAATGCAGACTTCATTGTGGTTACATCCGCAAACCTTCCCGGAGAACCAATGATGATCAACGAAAACATAATTAAAAAAATCAGGGTGGACGCATATCTTATCCACAATTTGAGGATAGCGAACAGGTGCGATGACTCCGTTCACAGGGTGGTCGATGAAAGCAGAGTTTTCGTGAGGAGATCGAGGGGTTTCGTACCATTTTCCCTCGAGCTTGGAAAAAATACTAATGCTCTCTGCCTTGGGGCGGAACTTTTCAATTCGGTATGTTTCGTCAAAAACGGCAGAGCGTATCTCAGTCAGTATCTCGGAGACACTTCAAATTACCTCACATACAGAGAGCATTTCATTCCCACCATTCAGAAATGGAGAAAATGGCTCTCCCTCGATAAGTGCGATGCAATTGTGTGTGACCTTCATCCCTCTTACACCACAACCTTCTTTGCGGAAAGTATTGCGGAGAGGCTTGATATTCCTCTCTACAGACTTCAGCATCACTTTGCACATGCGATGGGGGTTATGTTCGAGCATAACATTGAAAGAGCTGTTGCTATATGTTGTGATGGCACAGGATACGGTTTGGATGGCAGTGTGTGGGGCGGGGAAGTCCTTTATATTGATTTTGAAAAACATGAGTTTGCGCGTGTCGGCCGCCTTGAAAATTTCCCTCTTGTTGGAGGAGACAGCGCGACTCTCAACCCGAGAAGGATAGCGGCATCCCTGCTTTTCCTGGCGGGGATGGAAGAAGAGGCGGCAGCGCTCCTTGAGGAAAAGGAGAGGGAACTCGTCATGGCAGCCATCCGGAACAAAATAAATGTGGTGGGATGTTCCTCAGCAGGAAGAGTTTTTGACGGTATGGCATCAATTCTTAACATTTACGATAAGAGAACTTATGAGGGCGAGGGAGCAATGAAACTTGAGGCCATGGCATCTCTGGCGGAAGGGAAATGCGGGGAAATTGAGAGCCTAAAACCAAAAATCACAACCGCACAGGAAGCCACAAGGTACAGAAACCCCTACCTAACGGAAGGATGCGAAGGAAACCCTCAGGCAACACAATTTTCGATAAAGGTACTTGAAATTTCGAAATTAGTAAAAGAAGCTTTTGAAAAAATGAAAGAGGGATGGAAGAGGGAAAGGATAGCTTTCGAAATGTTTTCTTATGTAGGACAGGGACTTGCCACAATAGCCGTTGAGACAGCAAAAAAGCGTGACTGTAAAATAATTCTCGCTGGAGGGTGCATGGTAAACCCCATCTTTGTGAAAAGTATTATGGATGTTACGAGAACTTCTGGGGTTGAAACAGCGCTCCCTCAGGAAGTGCCCGTCGGAGATAACGGTATAAGCATGGGACAGGCATACTTGCTCAAATTTGTTGAGACGGGGTGAGCGTGGTGAGCTGGCAGGAGAGGGTAGGTGATGTGGGAGATGGTGGGAAAAGAATGATGGAATTCCTTGAAAAGTACATTTTTCCGAAAATCAATGTAGAGAGCAGGGAAGACGCGGGAATAGTTAACAAAGAGTTTATCATAACAACCGATAGTTACACCATTAAGCCTGTGATTTTTCCCGGCGGCAGTATAGGCAAGCTTGCCATTTGCGGGTCATCAAATGATGTTGCCGTGATGGGAGCAAAGCCCACATACTTTCTTATATCTTTAGTAGCGAACGAAAACTTCGAAATGGACAAGTTTTTGCATGTTGTTGAAGATATCTCGAAATATCTAAGAGAGATTGACGGAAGGGTGCTCGGCGGGGATCTCAAAACGCTTAAGGAGGAGGGAGAGGAAATTTATGTGAACACCGTATGCATAGGAACACGAAACAGATGGCTCGAATCAAATCTCGAAGTGGTGAGAAGTTACCGCAACTATCCGTACTCATGGATAAGGAATTGTGGCGCCGAAGACGGTGAGGCTGTGATAATAACCGGAAACATCGCGGAGCACGCCACAGCAGTCTTGCTCGCAAGGGAGGAGCTCGGCTTCCAGCTGGATGTAAGATCAGATTGCAAGCATCTGTGGTTTCCGATAAGAAAAGCGATGGAGGAAGGCGGCATAACGGCAATGAAAGACGCTACTCGCGGTGGTATTGCCGCAGCTCTTAACGAGATGGCGGAGCAGAGCGGTGTTGGTATGGTGATTGAAGAAGACAAAATACCGATAAGGGAAGATGTTAGGAGTTTCTGCGAGGTGCTCGGACTTGATCCCTATGCAATGGCAAACGAGGGTGTGAGCGTGATGACCGTTGTGCGGGAAAAGGCTGAGGATGTGCTTGAAGCTCTTCACAAAGCGGGAGAGAAAAATGCGAGGATTGTGGGCCACACAACCGCGGAACATAGAGAGGTTATTCTCAGAACTGGGCTTGGAAGCGAGAGAATTCTTCATATGCCCTACGGAAGCACAGTGTCCAGAATATGCTGACTTTCCTTTCTTATTATGGAGATATATTTCCGGAAAAAGTAGAATAATGAAGAAAATGCTATGTTCTGGTGAATTGTAAGGATTTTTAAGATTATATATGAAAGAAAAATACGCTTTCTGTTGGTGTCTGTAATATTCAATATGCTATAGGATATAAA
>JALVWC010000021.1 GCA_027038505.1 Nanobdellati archaeon | reverse complement strand
GCGATTGAAGATGCTATCCACGATCCTTCTGGAAATAATCCAAAAATTTTTTTAATTTTTGATTGTACTCTGAGGAAATATTATATTGGTACTGAAAAAATGAGAAAAATAATTGAAAATTTAAAGATTCAATCACCAAACAGTGTGATCATTGGTTTAAACACCATGGGTGAATTTGTCTTCAAACGGGATAGTGACCCAACCTCCAATGCTGCATCTGTATCTATCGGAGTTATCCACGACGAATTGATTACCGATTGATGGGACAATAATGAAGAAATTTTAAAAATTTTATAATAAAAACAGAATTAAACACCGAGCATAAAATATCAAGAGACAAGTTACAAAGGTGCGGCGTATGGAAAATTCCTGTTCTGTTGGTGAATTTTACAAAATAAAAGACATTGATGAACTTACCCGGCAAATTATAGATTTACATTTTGATCCGAAATCAGGATCTAGTTTTTGGTTAAAACAGGTTGAGAATCCAAACTCTAAACTAGATTTTAATCCAAGGGACGAGATTGAAACATATGATGATCTAAAGGAACATTTTCCAATCTATACTCAAAATGATTTTCGTGGTGTTCCTACGCATGAATTCGTCCCCAAGAGTATTCTAAAAAGATATAAAAAATATGTACCTTTCAGGACGGGTGGCACAACAGGAGATCCAATAAGAGTTCCATATTTGGAGGAAACTATTGGCACAATAAACGAATATTGGAAAAAGTTTTTAGACCTACATAATTTTCCAACAGAAGAAAAAGTTCTCTATATCGGACCATCTGACGCACAGGCAATTGGATATTTTGCCGTAAATGGTTTAAGTAAGATACTAAACAGTCCTGTTTTTCCAGTACATGTAGATGCATCATGGATCAAAGAGAAACTAAAAGAGGGCAATATGAATGAATTTCAAGAATACATGAAATATATTATGAAAAATGCGTTAAATGTTTTTGAAAGGGAAAAACCATCTATCTTATTTTCAACGGCTAAAATAATTGAAATGCTCCCGCAATACATCCAGATTGAGACACTCAGCGAACAAATTAACGGAGTTATTCATGGAGGTATCGAAATGAGTGAAGATGTGTATCGATTGTTTAAAGAAGAATTATTCAATGAAAAGCCGATCTTAGGTTGTTACGGAAATACTCTCTTTGGTGCGGCATTCCAAGCCCCGCCAACCAATAAAAACGATTTCAGCATGGATTATTATCCGACATATCCACTTGTTAGTTTTGAAGTTATTGATCCACAAACAGGAGAGTTTGTTGAGGACGGAGAACGTGGGCAAGTGGTATTTACAAGAATGACGCCAGAATGTTTTATTCCTAAAAAAATAGAAAGGGATATTGCAACAAAAGTATCTGCACGACACCATGAGGATTTACAGAATATTTATAGTGGTGTTCGGTTGGCGAAAGTCGTGGGTGTGAGGAATGTTGAGAATTTGAAAGAATCAAGCTCAGACGGAAAGCCCACACTTGGTGTTTATTGATCTTTATCGTTACTTTCTTGAGGGTTGCGGGGAGATCCATGGACAATATTTACAAAGTTATGATCAATCGAGGTGGAGAGCCTTATTCTACCACCAAGAAAGTTGATGTCATTAGTTACAATAACGAAAAAATAGCTGAGGTGCTGCAGGCACCAGATTTGCTTTTAACGATTTCTGTAAAGGAAGTAAAGAAAACCGGGGTAAAAGAATTAAGAAAAATTAAGATGGATGAGCTTTTGGAAATAATAAAAAATGCAGGCAACCTATTCTACAAAGATAAAGGGGATGAATTATCCTGTTCTTACAAAGAATGGGTTAATAACGTAACGAGGGCGACTGGCTTACCTATAAGCTCTGTTGAGAACTCCGGGAAAGTCATCCAAATAATGGCAGAGAAGCTTCCCCACGCAATAGATGCTCAGACATTGGAAGGTGATATAACTTCATACGATACCTACATGTTAAAAAATGGTATGGGGTATGTACCCAAGGGTGAGGTATTGGGCCTCGTAACACCAAGCAATTATCCCGCGGTACATGCCCTCTGGTTAATGGGAGTAGGTGTAAAATATCCGCTGATTCACCGACCATCAAATAATGAACCATTTACAGCTGAAAGATTAACTCACGCTCTATATGCTTCGGGGATTCCCGAAAAGTCTGTATACCTACTTCCAGGTTCTTATGAACTGGCAACTAAGGTGCTCGAACTTTGTGACCTTGGCATGATATTCGGTGATGAAAGATCCATAGCCCAATATAAAAACAACTCAAAAATAAAGGTATTCGGTCCAGGAAATAGTAAAATATTTGTGGATGATGGGTTTGAAAACGACGCACAGGTGTACAAGTTAATAAGAGAATCTTTTATGAGGGATGGTGGCAGGGGTTGTATTAATGTGAGTCAGATCGTGTCAACAGCAGATCTTTCCGAAATGATGAATAAACTTGCAGAGGACGTAACTTCTATAGAGTATTATGAACCAACCGACAGAAGGGCGGAGATACCCGCAATAAAAGAGAACACAGCTCAAATCCTCTACCGGTATGTCGGCTCCCACATAGATGATAATGCTGAAGACATCACAGAGATGTACTTCAAGGACATGTTAGTCAGAAATGAAAATCAAACAACATTTTTGAGACCCACCATAATAAAATTGGATTACAAAATTCTAAAAAAATCGAATTATAAACATCCACTTTGGGCGGAGCTTCCTTTCCAATACCTCGTTTTTGTTGATAAAGTCCCGGAAAATGACTTTGAACAAACTATCAAAAATACATTGACACTCAGCATATACACGGACGATAAATTCAAGATAGAAAAAGCGCTAAAAGACCCCACCATAAAAAAAGTATATGTTAAACAACCAACCTGTAATATAGATCCTGCCGAGCCTCATGAAGGACTACTAACAGATTTTCTTTATACTAAAAAAGCCGTAAGATGGATATAATCAAAATCAGGAATTTAACAACGACCAACAAAACTTCTCAACAATCCCCATTTCTGTTCTAATCGCATGTGTTGAGTAAATAACTACCTCCATAACGGCATAAATCTTATTCTCCTACCACCCATTCTCTACCTGTTCTCACAACCTCAAGTTTAACATCATCAAATCGCTCCATTTCAAAACATATAATCCATAAAATCACACAAGATCTATCTATTCAAAATTTTGTTAAAAAAGACTAACATCACGTCTGAGCTTTTAGAAACTTCTTCTTTTACTTTCGCGATTACCTTTCCGAGAAAACTGGGTTACAAAATTGCTTGAAAGGTGGTGGGGGCGCAGGGAATCGAACCCTGGTCAGTGGGTGTCCCCTCAAAAGCACACCCACGTGCTAATCATCCTTGCGTCATCGCTCCAGATCGGGATCTGGAGCCCACCGTGATACCACTACACCACGCCCCCCCCAGAACAACGATTTTATTTATTCTGATGGAGGTTTTTAAAGTTTAGCAAGGGTGAAGCTATCTCACAACAAATAAAGTAATGCGGAGTTCTCTCATACAGATTATTTTACATCAGAAACAGAAAGAGTTAGAGGAGGCAACAACATCACCAAGCAAATAAGGATCGTGTGGGCGCCGTGTCAGGGTGTTAGGTGAGTGAGAGTTCAAAAGCTCTGAATCACAGCAAAGAGAAAGGCCGCATGGTGACGAAAGGGGGCAAAATAAAGATATCAATAACAAGCGATGATATTGGTTTGCCTGGTCGGATGGCGTGGCACATGCCGTCGTTGTGCGGGTGTGGGATCACAGCTGAGCGGAATTTTGGCTAATTAAGATTAGGATTGCTCAGAGAAAATTGTTAGAAACATGTTTAAAGGTTGCCTCTCTTTTTCCTTTCATGCCGCTGACCTTTAACGACTATCAGAGGGAGAGCAGGAAAACCGCAATTTATCCAAATGCCGGTAGCAACTTTATCTATCCAGCTCTCGGGCTTGGAGGAGAAGCAGGAGAAGTTCTGGAAAAGATAAAGAGGATAATAAGGGACAAGAATGGTGTTGTTGATGATGAGATGAGGGAGAAAATAGCTAAGGAGCTAGGAGATGTGCTCTGGTATGTTGCCCAGCTCTGTACGGAGCTTAATCTGAGCATGGAGGATGTTGCAAGAAAAAATCTCGAAAAACTCTTCTCCAGAAAGGAGCGGGGAGTTCTGCAGGGAGAAGGGGATGATAGATAGCCAGTAAAACATTTATAAAATTATAACACCGTTATTGAAGAGCATGGAGGTAAAGGGTGGCGCTGTTTGTCCCTGATTCTGGGAATCATAAATTAGAAGTTAACATCTTAGTTAATACTCTCCTTTCTGGGAAATTGTGCATGGAAGGTGAGGATTATGAAGATTGCTAACAATGTCCTTGAACTGATAGGAAATACGCCCATGGTCAAGCTGAGGGTTGAAAACGTGAAGGGGGAGATATGGGCCAAGCTCGAAGGCATGAATCCCGGAGGCTCGGTCAAGGACAGAGCAGCGCTTTACATGATAGAGGATGCTGAAAGAAAGGGCATCATATCTAAAAATAAGATAATCGTTGAATCAACCTCGGGAAACACCGGCATAGGGCTGGCTGTGGTCGCGGCCATAAAGGGATACAGAGTTCTCGTTGCCATGCCGGAGTCCGTCTCGATAGAAAGAAGAAAGATTCTTATGGCGCTCGGATGTGAGATCGTGTTAACCCCTGCAGAAAAAGGAACAGATGGCGCTTTCGAGTACGTAAAAAAGCTTGTTGAGAAAATGCCCGATAAGTTTGTGTGGCTTGATCAGTATTCAAACGAAGCCAACGTAAGAGCTCATTATGAGACCACCGCTCCGGAGATTTGGGAGCAGATGAACGGTAGCATAACCCATCTCGTTGCTGGAATAGGGACCGGAGGCACGATAACAGGAATAGGGAGATTTCTGAAAGAAAAAAACCCGAGCGTCAGGATCATAGGGGTTGAGCCCGATGAAAATTCCGAGATACAGGGGTTGAGGAACCTCAAGAAACGATTTAATCCGCCAATTTTGGATGAAAAGGTAATAGACGGTATTGTGCGTGTTAACGAGAAGGAAGCCTTTGAGGCAGCAAGACATCTGGCAAGAACGAACGGACTTCTTGTTGGAATGTCGAGCGGCGCTGCGTTTCATGTTGCAAGAAAAATAGCTAAAAAGGAGAGCTGCAGAATAGCTGTTATATTTCCTGATATGGGATTCAAGTATCTGAGCACCGGAATGTTTGATATGAAAGCTTTGCTCCGGTGTGTGAAGTATTCGGAGGAAGCTTAAAAATATATAGGTTTGATGTCACCATTCGGATGTATGGAGGTCAAGGATGCCATTTTTGGTAGGAGGAGCATAAGGAAATATCAGCCAAAGGATGTTGAAGATGAAAAGATACGTGAGATTCTGGAAGCTGCGATATGGGCTCCTTCCGCAGGCAATACCCAGACATGGCGTTTTTATGTCGTTAAAAACCCCGAGATAAGAGAAAAACTAATGCGGGCTTCCTACATGCAGAAGCAAATAACAGAGGCTCCGGTTTCCATAGTTGTTACCTTCGACGTGGACGAAATGGATAAGTTCTACGGTAGAAGGGGCGTTGAACTTTACGGTATTCAAGATACCGCAGCTGCCATCCAGAACATGCTCCTGAGGGCTTACGATCTTGGACTCGGCACTTGCTGGATTGGGGCTTTTGATGACGGGGAAGTTTCGTCCATCCTGAAAATCCCCGCCACGGAAAGGCCGGTTGCCATAATAACTGTGGGTTATCCCGCAGAGAATCCCAGCTCAACGAGAAAACCTCTGAAAGATGTTGTAAGATTTATCGAATGATGTTGTACGGGATTGGTTTTGTTCTCAAGATACCGAGATGACAAGGTTTAAATATTTTGTCATAGCGAACTCTACTGGGGTGGTCTCTGCCATTGATAAAGATATGCCAATAAAGAGATTTGGTATTAAAATTAATTTTATAATTAACAATTATCTCAACATCTTGTATTTCTCCTAAGATGTAGATGGTAATTTTGTTGTATTCTCGCTTTCGTTGACCTCAAATACTAACAGGTACGCATTAATTTTCATGATCATAGTTTATTTCACGGAATTGTGCATATATTGTAACGCTACTTATTTCAAATGAGAAAGCATGCTGAGAGAAGTGAGGATACAAAAAAGGAAAGATAACGACAAGTATCTTTGCAATCTCTATGTTTTTCAGTTTTTTCCTCATAAAGGAAAGATGAGTAATGAGCAGGATTTTTGCATGATTTCTTTTTTGGTATCCTGAGATATAAATGTTTGGTAAATGACTTTGGTGGTTTTCAAATTCGCGCCATTCCCTGCCAACTCAGGCGGAAGAAAAGGAAAGCCAATAAATTTAAGATTCCGTCATTTAACTCCCCACATGGCAATGAAGTGCAGCATATGCGGAAGGGAAGCTGTGATCTACAGAAAATATGAGGGAAAGGTGCTGTGCAGAAAGCATTTCTTGAAAAGCGTTAGATTCAAGGTCAGCAAAACCATAAGAAAGTATCGCATGATAAAGCGTCATGACAGGGTTGTGGTGGGAATATCCGGGGGCAAGGACTCCTCCCTTCTGCTCAGGTTGCTCTGGGAGAAGCAGAAAAAACAGAGGCACTTCCAGCTTGAGGCGCTGCTAATAGACGAGGGGATAAAGGGTTACAGAGACAGAACAAAAAAGTACGCAAAGCAGCTGTGCGAGGAGCTTGGAATCCCTTACTTTGAATACAGCTTTAAGAAGACGTTCGGTAAAACGCTGGACGAAATGGTTAGAATTGAGAAAAAAAAGTATGGTTATGAGGTTCACGCGTGCACGTACTGTGGCACACTGAGAAGGTATCTTCTGAACCTCGGGGCGAGGGAGCTGAGGGCAAGCAAGCTCGCAATAGCTCACAATCTTGATGATGAAGCTCAGGCCATTCTCGCCAACTACATCAGGGGTGATCTTCTGAGAGCTGTGAGGATGGGCTACGTACCCTACTTTGTGGAGGATGAAAAGTTCGTGGTCAGAATAAAACCTCTCCGTGACATTCCCGAGAAGGAGACAACGCTTGCTGCCATCCTGCTCAACCTCCCGTTCTCGCTTGCGGAATGCCCGTATGTTGTTGATGCCTTTCGGGGCGATGTGAGGGATATGATCAACATGCTGGAGGATAAGTACCCGGGGATAAAGTACAATATAGTGAGGACTTTTGACAAAATACAACCCGCTCTGAAAAGTATGATAAAGCCCGCAGGCATAAAGTACTGCGAGAGGTGTGGAGAACCGACATCTCAGAGGATTTGCAAAACCTGCATGCTACTGGAAAGGGTTGGGAAAGAATAGGTCGCTGTCGTCCTCTTCCTCCTCCCTTTCTTTCTCCTGACGGGTTTTACCCTCTTTCTCCACATTTTCTGCTGTTTGAGTGTCAAAAAGCGTTGTTCTCCGGAATGTTGCTGGGCCTTCAGCATCGCCTTTTTCCTCTTTATCCTCATCCTCACCTGTCCTGCTTTCCGGGAGAAACGGCTTCCCATGCTCATCCATTGCATCTCTTTTTTCAGCAAGGTCTCTTCCCTCGCTTTCCGCATTTTCTCGCGGTGATTCCGCAATATTCCTCTTTGCCCTCTCCGCTATCTCCATAAGCTTTGAGTAAAGTTTGATCGCATCCTCCCCGGAAGTTACACCCTTAATTATTGCATCGCCATTTCTCAGGAAGGAAACCCTCGCGCCGCTATCAGCAACATGGGCCACATATTCATCATGCCTGACAGCATATCCAGCCTTGCTTAGGCTTTTCACAAAACTCTCAAAGTCGAAGCCTCCCATCCTGCCAAACACAAAGAACTTATTCCTCCCGAGCTTGTGGTAAGGCATGGCTGATGATCCTTCCAGAAATGTGTAAATCCCCCTGCATGTCGGGCAGTTCACATCCTTTTCAACCTTTATCTTCTGGAACTCCTCCTTCCAGAGGTCAATATAGATGAGGTCCTCACTCACATCCTTGTTGAGGAGTATCTTGAGCGCTTCGCATGCAGCTATGGATGCCACGGTGGCAACAGCCATGTTGAGTGCTCCCGCAACATCAACGCTGTACGTCTGCAGTTCCTTCTCCACAAGCTCTTTCGGGTAGAGGCACTGGAGGCATGCTCCTCCTTTCTGTGGGATTATGTTGAACACGACCCCGATGCTACCGGCTACGGCAGCATGAACAAAGGGCTTGCCAGCTCTCATGCAGTAATCGTTGAGAACATAACGGGTTTGCATGTCGTCAAGCCCATCAACCACCAAGTCCACATCACTCAAAATCTCAGCCACGTTGTCCCGTGTTATGGGAGTTACATGAGCAATATATCTGCAGGAGGAGTTTATTTTGGAGAGTCTTTCTTTAGCCACCACGGCCTTAAGCTTGTCAACATCACCTTCATCGTAAAGAAGCTGCCTGTGGAGGTTGTCAAGCTCAACGTAATCCGGGTCAACGAGAACGAGAGTTCCGACCCCCGCTCTGGCAAGAAGCTGGGCCTCCATGCTTCCGAGTCCGCCAAGGCCTATTATTGCCACTTTCTTGGTGGAAAGGTGCTGCTGATCCTCCTCGCTTATGTGCTTGAACTTTATCTGTTTTGCATATCTCTCCATTTGCATAGGAGATTTGTGTATTAACCCAAATTTAAATCTTACCCAAAATTGCTTTTCGTTTTGACCTTCTCTGCTTGAGTTTCGGGAAAATCAGATAAGACAAACATGCAACCAACGTCAATAGGGAAACCGCATAGGACGGTAAGCAAATCCTATAGAATCCGTCGTAAACGATTTCTTTCGGACCTGAATTATCGGGGATGCCATAGGCATTAACGACCCCGTAAGCTTTCAGGGGTTCCTCACCGTTGAGTTCCCAGTCTCTGGAATATTCTTCAGTAAAAACAACGTATTTTAATGGTTTATCCTTGATGATGTATTTTATCGGGCCGGCCTTCACAAATTTGAGTTTCTTGAAAGCCTCATTCCCTTCCTTCTTACCACTGCCGATTAAATAAAGCCTTTTGGTTATATCTTGCGTCCTGCTTATGTTTATCATGTCATTCCAGTTTTTAACATATCCTGTTCCATTAACCGAGAACATCAAGCCTCTGAAGGCTTTATTTTTGAACACGTAGAAGTTTTCCGTTTTCTTAACCAGCTCGAGGTCTGTCTGGTTAAAAAGAAAAAAGTAATTTTTGTAGTCCGCTTCTTTGGTGAGGAGAATGTATTTAACGCCAAGTATACTTACGAGTTCACCAAAATTCGTTATTTCGTTTTTCCTTCTGAGAAGGTGATCAATATAGACCTGGTAAGGTGTATGAATCTGACTGTAAATGCCATCGATCTCGATATTTCTTCCGGAAATGACATCTTCATCAAAGAAATTTGGGGCCGGATTTACTATACGCTTATCCCTATTCGGAACCCAGCGGAAGTCCATGTAGAGATGCCAAGGAAAGAACAGAACCCTAAAATCGTTTTTATCATTGTTTAAGAACCCCCTGACCGCATACCAGTCCTTCGGAAAGTCCGCAGGCTTTATTTGACCGGCAAACCCGTTGAAAAACGTGAAAGAATAAATTAGTGGTATCAGGAGAATTGCGAAGATTACAGCATTCTTTATTATCGTCTTTTTGTTTTCCAAGCTTTTTTCTATTTTTACCAGGCCTAAAGCCCCCAAGCAGGAGTATGACAGACACAGCATCGTCACAAATTTGTGTGTGTCCCTCATTCCTCTCAGTAACGGTATGTGATTAAACAAAAATACGAATAAACCTGCGAAAGGACTTCTAATTCCGGCCGCGAGAATTAAACCCACAAGCCACATTGCTGCAAACGCTTTGACGTAGATTCCAAGCTTCTTGTCATTGTAATAAGAATTGAACCCGTGGACGGCCAAGAAGAATATGAAAATGAAAAGGACCCACCAGAACGGTAGGAAATCTTTGGCGTAGATGTATCCGGGTCTCCAGAATCCGTACATGCTCGCGAGAGTGAATAGGGGTGGGAATGCTCCTGTTCTTGGAGCGAATGCGAGCAGATCCGTTTGTGAAATGTTCGGCAATAAACTTTCTTTCGAATTAAGAACAGCGGGGGCCATCCAGTAGAGATTACATCCGCAGAAAACTATGGCGGAGAGGGTAACAAATTTCAAGATTTCAAGGTTTTTGCTCTTCCACATTTTGAATAATAATATTATCGAGAGGGCAATGGCGGATATAAAAAGCATGTGTGAATTCGTTGCGACCAGAGTAAACATCAATGCGAATTTGAAAACAGACCGTGTGTCTCTTTTTTCCAAAACATCCATGAACAATTTGATTGCAGCTGGTATAAAAGCGTATGCTAAAACGATGTGTCCAACAATGATTCTTATATACGTGTAAGGATTTATGGCGTAAAGTAAACCGGCATAAAAACTCGCAACTCTGGACTTACAAATGGAAAATGTCAAATAATACATGGAGATGGAACTTATGAACAGCAACAGGAAGATCAATATGGCTTGATAATGCTGAGGTGGGAGAATGAAGAAAAGCGCATCAAGCATCCATCCTCCATAAACCGGAGGCCTCTCACCATAAATCACCTCTTTGAGCAGATGATTGTTTAATTTTGGAACCGAATCGAGCAGAAAGAGATACGGGCCTTTAAAGAGAGG
>JALVWC010000020.1:13112-39931 GCA_027038505.1 Nanobdellati archaeon | reverse complement strand
CTTCAGCCTGTAAGTCCTTATAAGCCCGGAGTAGTTTCTCACCTCCTCCACAACGTCGGATAAGTAGCTCTGTATGTACCTGTGAACCGTGCTTTTTGGAATTCCTGTCAGTCTCGCTATTTCCATCATCCACAACCCGTCGGGATGCTTTCTCAGCACCTCAACTATCTTTTCTATTTTCCTCGGATCCGGCCCTGGCGGCCTGGGCATCGGAACACCCTTCTAACAATTTTATGGTGGTATCATCTATTTATATTCTTTTATTGTTTTTTTATTTTGTTTTTCCATGGCCTTCATCTTGTAAAAGATCTCCAGAGCTTCCTCAGCACTGCTTGCCTTCATCTCGCCAAAAACGTGTGGGTGCCTCCTTTCAACCTTGGAAATTATCTCCGCAAGGACATCATTTATCGTGAATTTCATTTCTTCCCTGCAGACCTGCGCGATCATAACCACCAGGAAAAGAACATCGCCCAGCTCCTCCTTTATATTTTCCCAGTCCTTCCTGTTTATTCCTTCCTCGAGCTCCTCAACTTCCTCCTTAAGGAAACGCATCCAGTCCTCGATTTTTTGTTCTCTATCCCATGGGCATCCTTCCTCGCTCCTCAACTTCTCAACCATCTCGACGAGCTTGGAGAAAGCACCATCGATATTCTCCATGTGATTAAGCTGCCATAGTAACATTAAAAATTTTCCTGCTGACTTTTAAGCTATGCGCGTGAAAATAATCTGGGACGCAGAAAGCCTGGAAAGTAACGACAAAGAACTCGAGTTTGAAGGCAAGAAGGCAAAGATTGAGGATGTTCTGAGAAAGGCGGGCATAAATCCTGTGACCGTACTCGTTAAGATCAACGATAAAATCGTGCCCACAGAAGAGGAAGTGGAAGGGGATGTTTTGGAGCTTCACGTCATCCCCGTGGTGAGCGGTGGGTGACATTATTAAATTTTCCACCCGAACCTTCCATCCATGGCGGAAAAAGTTTATGATGTTGCGGTTATCGGCGGTGGCCCAGCGGGCATGACCGCAACACTATTCTGTGCAAGATATAACCTGCGTGTGGCGCTCGTGTTCTCAAAGCTGGGCGGAGCGATGGCCGAAGCGCATGTGATCGAGAATTACCCCGGATTCAAAAGCATAGGTGGTGTGGAGCTTGCTGAAAGAATGCTCGAGCAAGTGTCTTCCTACAGCAATGTTGAAGTTGTGATGGACGAGGTCATAGATGCAAGAAAGGATGGAGAGTTGCTTGTGTTAACAACCCGCGAGAGGGAGATAAAAAGCAGGGCATTGATTCTCGCGGTGGGGATGCAGAGAAGGAGACTGAACGTTAAGGGTGAGGAGGAATTCTTGGGGAGAGGTGTTTCATACTGCGCGACCTGCGATGGCATGTTCTTCAGGGATAAGGTGGTCGCGGTTATCGGGGGTGGTGACGCCGCTTTTGATGCCGTTCTCTTCCTTTCCAACATAGCGAGAAAGGTCTACCTGATCCACAGAAGGGAAGGATTCAGAGCAGAGGAAGTTAAGGTGGAAGCCGCAAAGAAGCTAAACAATGTTGAGTTTATACTAAACAGTGTGGTTGAGGAGCTGGACGGAAAGGATAAGCTGGAAAGGGTCAAGGTGAAAAACATTCAGACTAACGAGGAAAGGTGGCTGGATGTTGATGGACTCTTCATAAAAATAGGCTCAGTACCATCAGCTGTTCTTGCACAGAAACTCGGTGTTGAGCTTGACGAGCACGGATTCATAAAGGTCAAGGACGACATGAGCACGAATGTGGAGGGTGTGTTTGCAGCAGGCGACATAACCACAGCCTCAGCAAACGTGAGACAGGTGGCAACTGCCGTCGGAGAGGGAGCCATAGCTGGTGTGAGCGCTTACCTCTACCTCAAAAAGAAAAGGTAGCCCGCCTATGAAAACGTTTGCTCTGGTTTTGAGGGACGAGGAGGAAAGAAAGAATATAACCTCCATAATCAAGTCCATTGGCTTTGAGGAGGAAGAGGATACGCCAGATTTTGTTGTCTGTGTTGGTGGCGATGGCACGGTTCTTGTGGCTGAGAGATTGTATCCTTCCATCCCGAAGCTATGTTTCAGCAAGAGCACATCATGCAGAACACGTTACTTCCATGCCGAGAAGATGACGGAAGTCTTGAGAAAAGTCAAGGAGGGTTCTTACGAGATTGTGGAGGAGATGAAACTCGAGGCAAAATTTGATGGGAAAACAAAGAAAGCCCTCAATGAATTGCAGCTGCACAACAAAAAACCAACCCACGCAATAAGATTCAGCGTGAAAATGGAGCAGCGTGACCATACACACATTTCCAGCAAGCTTGGAGATATCATGGTCTTTGAGAACGTGGTAGGAGACGGTATCATAATATCCACACCGTTCGGATCAACAGCCTATTATTATTCAGCTGGAGGAGATCCGTTTGATGAGGGAATAGGGGTGGCGTTCAACAACCCCCACAACTGCAGGATCAGACCTTTCACCGTTAGCGAGGATTCAACTATTCTGGTCACGCTCGAGCGGGGGGATGGTTTATTAATAGCTGACAACGATGAGAACTGGATAGAGATTAAGGAAGGGGAGAGATTCACCGTAAAGAAAAGCGAGGAAAAAGCAAGGTTCATTGTGGCGAGGTGAGAGGAATGGAAAAGGAGAAGGTTTTTGAACTGCACAGTCTCGGCAAGATAGAAGTGGTGCCGAGAGTGGTTCTTGACAGCAGGGATAAACTGGCGGCAGCGTACACACCAGGAGTTGCGGAGGTTTCTAAAGCGATAAAGGAAAATCCCGTGCTGGCTTACGATTACACCAGAAAGTGGAACCTCGTTGCTGTGGTGAGTGACGGTTCAGCGGTACTCGGACTTGGAAACATTGGAGCTTGCGCTGCCATACCTGTGATGGAGGGAAAGGCCGTACTTTTCAAGGAGCTTGCCGGTGTGGACGCTTTTCCGATCTGCATCGACACGCAGGACGATGAGAAATTTATGGAGGTTGTGAGAGCAATAGCTCCCGTTTTCGGAGGCATAAACCTTGAGGATATAGCCGCACCACGATGCTTTGTGATAGAGAAAAGACTGAAGAAGCTTCTTGATATCCCTGTTTTCCATGATGATCAGCACGGCACTGCTATTGTGGTTCTCGCAGCTCTCATAAACTCTCTGAAGCTCGTGGGTAAAAGGAAGGATGTAAAGATAGTGATTTGCGGGGCCGGTGCAGCTGGAACGGCCATAGCAAAGCTCTTGGTGAACTCCGGCTTCAGGAATATAGTTGTGTGTGATAGTAAAGGCGTGATTCACGAAGGAAGGGAGGACCTTAACTTTGCGAAGAGGGAGCTTGCCGAAATAACAAACCCAGAAGGAATTGAAGGCACTCTCGCAGACGCGATGAAGGGTGCGGATGTTTTCATAGGAGTCTCAGCCCCAAATATACTCACAAGGGAAATGGTGGAATCCATGAACGATAACGCTATTGTTTTTGCAATGGCAAATCCCGTGCCGGAGATAATGCCGGATGAGGCAAAAAAGGGCGGTGCAAGCATCGTGGGTACCGGAAGAAGCGATTTTCCAAACCAGATAAACAATGCTATCGCTTTTCCCGGGGTATTCAGGGGAGCTCTTGATGTCAGAGCCAAAGAGATCAACGAGGAAATGAAAATAGCGGCAGCGATGGCCATAGCCCGCTACACGGAAGAAACGGGGTTAAGCGAGAACAGAGTTGTGCCGGAGGTTCTTGATAGAGCTCTGCACCAAGCTGTAGCGAGAGAAGTCAGCAGAGCAGCAATAAGAACAGGAGCCGCAAGAATAAAACCGGAAGAATAGGGGAAACAAACCAGAGTTTATGCTGTCATTTCTGCAGCCTCTTCCTGTTCCTGCCTCTCCGATATGCTTATGTGCTTGATTATCACGACATCTCCTATGGCCTTTATCATGGAATACGGGATTATGATGCCCTTCTTGCCACCAAGTTCCATTTCAAGATATGAGCCCCGCGCTATGCTTATCACGATGGATCTTACCCTGAACTTGCTCATATCAAGCTCAATATCCTCAACCTTCCCGCAGTACATCCCCCTATCGGTAAACACATCCTTCCCTCTTATGGATTTTGTGTCAAGCACATTTACTGACATCAGCATTCACCCTTAAAGAGTTGTCCAAGGTTTGGATGATATTGAGATTTAAAAAATTTAAATAGTTATGTAAGATGATGATATTGGCTTGCCTGTGTGGGCTTTGTCGGGGTCGCCTAGCCTGGTAGGGCGCGGGCCTGCTAAGCCCGTGGCCGTAAGGCCGCGCGGGTTCAAATGTCTCCACCACCTTCTATTGGGTGGTGTGGCTGGAAGTCCCGCCCCCGACGCCATTTTTATATCTGAGAAGGGCTTTAGACAAGAAGAGAAACACCAACAATATGATTCTCAAGACCAATAAGGATTCTTCTTCAACATTACCGACCTAGGGTCGTATGTTTCTAACAGAAATACCCGCCACAATAAGGGACATTCATACAAATCTTTTCTCAGAAGAAATCACACATCTTTTACCTTACATTCATACAGATGCCATACCGAACATCTTTATTTGTGGTTATTTGAGTAAACGAGTATGTCTTAATTGTTCCATCAAATTCCAATTTCTTTCGTTACTTCGACTGCTCCCGTTGACTCTTAAAACTTTTCACTCTATCCTGAACCTCAAAAAGGCAGCAATACCGGAGAGCTTCTCGAACATCCTGCCGGCTTCATGGCTTGTGTGAATTATTATTATTTCGCCGCTCCCCTCCTCAACCTTCTTCATTATTCCTTCCACCCTTTCATCATCCATGAGTTTTTCGCTCACCAGAAGTTTCTCCACCGCCATCATTTCAGCTGCTCTTTCAACTTCCTCAAGCCCGTAGACAACCATTCCGCTGTCCTTTCCTATTTCCTCAAGGAACTCTTCCACCAGCTTTGTTTCCTGCGAGATTTTAAGGTTGGTTATAACCTTATCGAGGTATCCCCTCTTTATCACCTCGTTTATTCCGGTAACTCCCGTCACGGAGCAGCTTTCGACCAGGCACTTCTTTTTTATTTCCTCTGGCAGAATTTTGTAGAGTTCATCCTTCTTGAACCCGGGACCAGCTATTATTATATTTTTCACCTCTTGTGCATGCTCCTCTATGCCCTTTCTCACGTTTGCAATAAACTGCCTGTCAGCATCTTCCCCGCTGTCATAACACTTTCCTCCGCCTTTCTTTCTTATCGAGCCGAGCATCTTCCAACCTATTTCCGTAGCAAGAGCAATGTCGGCCTCTCTCTCATCCATCACGCAGATCAGAACCCTCAACCCTCTATACCTTGAGGCTTCCTTCAGCCTCATGATCTCGCTTTTTCTCCAGTCCTTCCAGATGTCTATCACATCCCCTTCCTTCAGCTTGAAGGAGTGATAACCCCTCGTGACATATTCCGGAGCTTCCACGATCGGACCGAGAAGTTTTAGGACGGTACCCTCCATCTCAACCCTTTCCACCCTGATTTTAATGTATGCTGGCTTTTTCCCTCTGGCACCCTCAACCTGCACGCTTCTGAAATCATTCTTGCCAACAACATCTCCCGTCTTTATAACATCCTTCAATACGAGAAGATCCTCGTGGTGCTGGATCTTCAACCTCGTCCTGTCCTTGAGATCAAGCTTCATTATCTGCATGGTTGTGTTTTTTCGCCAAAATTTTAAATACAAGGAAAACCAAAACCTCAAATTGAATGGGGGTGGCCGTTAATGGAAAATTTCGTTAAGGTGTTCTTGGTTGCTGTGCTCATACTTTTGGTGGGGGTAGCGATGTCCATCCGAATCTTCAAAGTACCAGGAATGGTGAAGCGTGATAACATCACCATCTACTCCGTTTCAATACCCTCCTTCGGCGAAATAGGGGAAGCGTCTAGGACAATCATGCTGGGAGATGTCAGCGTTGGGGAAACCACAGGTACTGATCTTGTGGTGAATGCATCAAACGTGGTAGTAAAGAACGGATTGTTCTCCAGCAACTCCCAGAGCTTTGTGGTAAACGGTAAAAACATAACCAGAATAATCATTGAGGGTGAGATTTCGGAGACGAACCTCTATGGGGATCTCATAATCAAGGTGAACGGAAAAGATGTCTATCATGCTAAAACCTCGCCTCAAAAAATAAAAATTGTGGTAAATAATGTTAACCCCACCCACAACGAGGTTGAGATAAGCTGCGAGAGTTCCGGTCTGAAATTCTGGGCCCCAACGACCTACGTTTTCTCATACCTGAAGATATACAAGGTCGATTACACATACAGAGAATACACTAAAGGTTTTGTCGTTTATCCCTACGAGATCGATGGTTTTAAGAAAGGGGAGATCGTTTTCAACGTGGATGAGGCGATTAAAAACGAAGACCTATGCATTGATATAAACAACGTGAATGTTTACTGCGCCAGACCGCAGGAGAGCCCCCTCCCCTACAAAATCGATTTCGACAAAGCAAGCGTGAATCTTGCTGCAGGAGAAAACACGCTGAGAATTTACAGCGGAAAGAACTCAGCTTACAAGCTGAGAGATGTGAGGATCAACATATATTATTACGGGGCAACTCATAAAAGTTATAGGAGTTACGAGTTCAATATTGACGAGCGGTTGCTTGAGACGATGAGGAAGGAAAACAGGACTCTCGTTGTTGTTGGGAAGGTCGGCACGTTGAACGCAAGGGGTGTGCTCGAGATCAGATTAAACGGAAGGGATGACTGTGCTCTGGAGTTTCCCATCAGAACCGATTATGAAATCTTCAGCCAGAAAATAAAGCTGAGTTGCTTAAAACCCGGTACGAACATTTTGAGTGTGGCAACAACGGGAAGCTTTGAGCTTAGAAGGTTGAGCCTCGTGGCGAAAAGAAAGTAAGCAAAATAAAAGGCGAATACCATGGTCAACCCCATTAGAAAACTAACCAGAATCTTTAAGAAAGGAAAAAATTACTACTGCCTCTATTGTTTAAATGAAGGCAGATTGCAAAGAGTCTCCGAATATGTTGGAGGGCTTTATAGCGGGGCTTTTTACTGTTATAGACATCATAGGATTTTATCAAACGAAAAAGTTGTAGAATACCCTGTTGAAGTTGAGTTTTACTGTCCTCAATGTGCAATGGGTGGAAAACTAAGGCGATTAAAAGGTGCACGTCTTCTAAATGGTAAAATGTATGGTTATTTTTGCCCTAAACATGGAATGGTTCCAAATCCTGTTTCTAAAACTCAAGCTGAATCCATCAGAAATTCTGCTATAAACTACGAAATCGAAACTCGAAAAGAAAATATATTCAGCTATATCAAATCCATTTCAGAGGGACGACTGGCTGAGTCCATGCTCTTTTTTTTATCATTCCTGTTGATCGGTGCGCTCACAACAAGGGTTCCGAACTCTCCATCAATATGGATTTTTGTACTTTACGGCCTCGCTGCACTCTCCATCAACCTGTTCATGAGGGTTGACGATTGAATGGGTGAAATGTCGTGTCGGTGGTCTATGGAGCTATAATCTCGGCCCTGACGGCCATAATAGTGTTCATACTGACAAAAAACAACACCTTTCTAACAGGAATAATCAGCGTAGCAATTCTGGTGGTCTTCATCGGGATTGAAATATATAAGAGATGGGACTTGGAAAAAATCAAACAACGTGGAGAACAGTTTGTGGGTTATGTCAAATCCTCACCACGATCCGTCGCGGGCATGGTTGCGGTTTTTGCCGTAATGCTCGTGAGTTTCATCTACGGCCTTTTTGCGGGGATTCTGGGAGGGATTTCTTACTTAATCCTGAGTATTCTGTGTATTTCAGCTCTGGCGTCCGTTTATCTCAACGAGAAGGGGAGCTTCATAATAATCATGGTACTGCTCGGAATATATTCTCTGGTGGGCATGCCCGTGATGCTTGCATGGGGACCCATCGTTCAGTCAAAAGCTGAAGCGGCCGGAACAACCCTCAGCGTGGGCGAGAATATTCAGGCAGGGTGGCAGGCGGTAGTCGCGTTTTTCAACGACACATGGACGGCGTTGACCGATCCGCAAACATGGTACGAGAAACAGTTCGTTAAAAAAGGAAAGCGGGAAAAGGGAGCGACAAGCTTGGGCGTTGAAATAGAGAAAGTCAAGGTCCTCCCGGAGAAATCATATCCCTCCTTGATAATTGACAAGTCAACGAGCAGTGATGAGGAGGCCAGCATAATCTTCACCATAGAGAATAAGGGGGATAAACCCTCAAGCCAGATTCGTTTTGGGGCGGTACTTGGTAATCTCGCTTACAGGCGTGGTGCCCGGGTAGGTGAAGAGGGCAGATATTTCGGAAGAGCGTATGTAAAAACTCTGCCACCGCTCCGTCCCAACCAGATGATCACCGAGGATCTCACGCTGCTCACGCCTTACTGTGACGGTACTTATAGGCTAAAGACCTTTCTGGAATACGAGTACAATGTAACAGGACTCACCACCATAGATTTCATAGATTACGACTACTACTTGGAACTTCTCAAAAGAAAGAAAATAATGCCCGAAGACAGGCTGTCTGTGTCTTCCGCGGGACCTTTCAAAGTGACACTGAGAACGAGCAAACTCCAGCCCATCCCGGTAGAAAACAATACGGTTAACTTTACACTATATGTAGATGTGGTGAATGAGAGAAACGGCAACGCATTCATAAAAGCCATATACGTTTACCTTCCGAAAAACATAAAACCCGAATGCGGTTGGAAGAAGGTCGAGGGAAAGAAAATTGAGAGTGAGGACGGATATAATGTTTATCAGGTCCTTGAACCCCTTGATCTAAAAAACGGAAAGGATAGGACCAAGATCATGAAGGAAAGCACTAAACGATGCATACAGCCTAAGGATTCAAGATATTTTTCTTGCAAGGTGCAGTTCACAGGGAATGTTTTGCAATCCATCGAGGAGGTCGTGAAGGTCAAAATAGAGTACGTTTTTAGATACGAGAAACCGCTGACTTTTACCGTGGTTGCGACTCCTGAAAGCAAAAAGTGTACGGAAATAAACGAAAACACCATACCGAAGGACAGGCAGAATGGAACGACACTCGAATCCGTTCTTAAAAATAACTGTGTTTTCTCAAAATCGCTTGATAAAAATAAGTATCTTTGTTCCGTAAGGGCAGATAAGAAATCGATAATCAAGGTGCTCTCAGCTATAGCTAAGTATTGCGCATTGAAAAACTACGGGGCCGATTCTGCGGAGTGTGGGGAGGTAAAACTCGATCCGTTGGGAAGCAATTGCAATCAGAACATAGTGATCAAGAGAAGCGACATAAATCTTCCAGAATCCGTGGGGCTCGTGAGTGTTTTGTTCGAATCTTCTCAAGCGTTGGTTCTCAACTCGTCCTACATATATGATATGGAATTTAAATATGAGAAAGGCGTGTGTAACATCGGAGGGTACGTGAAACTGATAATGAAAAATAAACCCGAGGAGGATGTTTACGAGTGCCACCTCGATGTGGGAATGCCCTGCGAGAACAACTCTCAATGCAAGACCGGCGTGTGCGCTCCCACCTTAAACTATATGTTATCCAACAGAGGACTGAATTACGATACTTTAATGGAAAGAGCAAACAGGTTTGTGATGAACATAATAGAGAAACACAATTTGCAGTTGAGCGAATCGCTTAAGGGTGGATGCTCCCGATCAACATCAAACCCCACGAATAGGGTCTGCCCGGTGTATTATCTGTGGTTTAATCCCGACGCCAAAAAAAATGACAAGAGTTACATACTTTCACCGGAGGTAAGAAATTTCATAAAAAAAATCAATAAATCACACCTCTTTGCTTACCTGAATCCGTACAACGGAAACTACGGTAAAGTTTTACCTTCGAAGAAAGTCTGTCAGGAGTCGTTCTGCACATATCACTATAAGCCAAATTCTATCGTGAATAACGGTATCGTTGGGTACAAGGGTTGCATGTGTAAAAAGCCGTTCTATCTTTACTATCTTTACGACTGGCATAAGTCGGATGAACATGAACGTCTCTGTCTGGGTTTTTGCAAGAAGGACAACTACACCACGAAATATCCGTGTCTCTGCGTGAATCCAAGCGTTTACACCAAGGACAAGGGTGAAAGTTATCTGAAGTTGAGCAACGATGTGCATGATGTTATAAGCAATCCAGATAAGTATATAGTCGAGCCCGGACCCAAAAGATGCGAAAATAACGGTGATGAAAGGGCATGGTGCTGTGCTTGCGGGAATAAATGGGAAGTGGTAGATCAGACATGCGTGTGCGACGATACAGGATGTCACTGGTCACCGAAAGATCCGTGCAAACAAGAGTGCAGCAACAATAACAATTAAAATTATTGAAAGTTTATCCGAACACCCCTATCGCAAGAACGTTTCTCGTTCCTATGCCAACACCCAGAATTATTATGATCAGTTTCAGAAATCTGCGTTCCAGTTCATCCTCACCATATCTGTCTATGATCCAGAGCGCTACAGGCACCGTGATCAGCTTAAGAGCTATCATGACCCATGCGGCGGAACCGTTTATCAGTAAGTACCCACGATCCTCCAGAAACTTTATCAAAGCGCGCCCAAGCACATGTTTTTCCCAGAAACCGTAGTATGTTATGCCCACAAAACTCCCGCACGCATCAAGTAACTGCGCTTGTAGTGCAAAAAAGTTCCACGCGTCATTAAGCAGTTTAACTTTTCTGGAAATAATATAAAAAAATAAACCCATGACCCCCCACAGTCCTAGGGCATATAACATCCCCAAAATGTTCTTTATTTTTAAGAAAGACGCGGAAATTAATACCAGAGCCCATCCTATATATAGCAACGCTCTCTCTTCGCTTTTAATTACGCCTTTTTTACGAGCGAACTTCATGATGAAGTAAACACCAAGAACGGAAACAAACATGAGGATATAAATGAAAGGTGTGACAAAAATCAGGGAGTGAAAGATGCCGGCATCTTTCATTACCCGTAGCACACCCCCGAGTACCATCCAGCCTGAAAGCGACACAAGAAATTCATTGCTCAAGATTATCCGTTTTTTCAGAAATAATTCTTTATAGATTATAAACAATGCGACTAGAAAAACAATAATATAAATTGTTGTGTTCACGATGTTATATCCAGAATCCAGATACAGTGGTTGAATGACATATTCATTAAATATATATTTCAGATGCAGCATAATTATGATGCATGCATAGAAAGATTTTTATTTGGCTTTCCATAGCGTTCATTGTTCTGGCGTCTCAGTGTGTTGGTCCCATTTCTACGGGGTCAAAGAAAACAGAGGTAAAGGAATCGGAGCTTTTAAAAATCAAGTTACTAGATATCGCCCCATCCACACATATCCATCCGGGGGAGACACTTCTCATTAGGATGGAGGTCGAAAACATAGGGCAGACTAATGCTGATATATTCGTGAACATCAGCAATGGCGATGGTTGTAGCGTGTCCAAGTTGAACGGCGGGTTGCTCCTCTACAGCGTGTGCGAACCTCTGTATAAAATCGAGGAGTTTCGGATACTATCCCCCGGAAAATTGAAAATAGAAAGTGCGGATATAAATTATGATGGTAAAAAAGAGAAGATTTGCGTATATCCCCTTAAACCCGGAGATGTTGCCGTATTTTTCTGGAAGATCTCGGCACCAAGCGAAAAAGAGATTTTCGGAATGTCTTACGATTGTACATTTAAATTCAAGGTTTCTTACCTTTCCGAAGCAAAAACAACAGCTTACATCTACTTTGCGTCCCCGACAGAACTTGCTCAGAGGATTTACACGAAAGAGGACTTATCGATGGCAGGGAACAACATAGCAACTTTCGGTCCGGTTGTTGCGATGGTGGATGCAGAGGATCAGCCCTATCCTGCAGGAGGCACGTTCTCACTTCCTGTCACTTTGGAAAACATGGGGAACGGTATAGCACAAGTTCTGAGCCTTACGATAAAGTATCCCCAAGCTTTTTCTGTTAACGAACAGAATTGCGAGTTGTTCAACAACCATGGAAATGAACTCACGGTAAAGACCACCCAAGATGCGATGGAAATGCTAAAGATCTATGGCAAGAAATCCTCTCGCTTTTACTGCGAGTTCAAGGTTCCCGATGTGGAAATTCTCACACCATACAGATTTGATGTGGCCGCGAAGTACATTTATTCAACATTTATGGAAAAGAAAATAGAGATAACACCATACACATGATGGTGCCAATGTTTAAATTTTAAAAACAGCGAATCTTAATTTACGGGGTTTTCGTCAGCAACGTGTGAGGTTTTGAGTTTTTCGGTTTTATAAAGAATTTCTGATCGAGAAAGAATACGGGGGTGGTGTACCTCAAGAGTAATATTTAAATATTACTTTTTCAGAAAACACAATATATTGCGAAGTCCATATCACCATTCCTCCTAGGTGAGTCTAGATGAAAATAAAAAAACTCGCATGTTTGCTCATGATAATTGCCATAGTCGTGTTTGTTTCCGGATGTGTTGGCGGCGGGGGCAATACAACATCCTATTCCATGACGGAGGGGGCGATAATAAAGGATTTTTCCTTCGACATGAATAAGATTTATGATGATGAGAGCACAACACTATCTTTATCAATAGAAAATGTGGGAGCAAAGCGGATTCCGGGAAACACAACAGTGTACATTTATGGAACTCCCATAACCACAGATAAATCAAAAAAGGGAAAGGAGTGGTACGTTTCCAATCCCGGAAAATTCAAAGTTGACGATGCAAACGAATTCATGACCCTTTCTTTGTCTAACGAAGAATTTTTGCCCCCGGATCCGGAGATGGGGATTCCGGGCACGTTGAAAATGTTTTATGTGGAAATGGAACCCCCAAATCTCCCTGAGGGGATGACAAACGACTACACCTTTTATGCGAGACTCTGCTATCCATATTCAACAACAATGATAGCAAAGATAACAGTGACCTCTTCAAATGAATTGCGGTACGAGGGCCCAGAAAAAAGCGAGAGTGCAATAAGGAACTCTGCAGGCCCCATTCATATTTCCCTTGTGGGCACACCGAACATCAGGCCGTCAAGAAACCAGATACCTCTTGTGTTCAAGATCACAAATGTTGGCGGTGGTTTCCCCACAACTCGTGATTACCACTGCACTGTGGACCCTGATGTGCGGGAGAGAGGCAAGGTAAAAGTGGTGGTCACAATCGACGGAAAACTAATTGATTGTGGGGACGGTATCGTAAGACTGAGAAATGGCCAAGGCACACTTTACTGTTCATATGCTTTCGAGGGAAGCGCACCAAAAACCGAATACGATATCGTGGCAACAGCGTTCTATAACTATTATATAACAAGCTCTACCAGAATCACCGTTATGGATTCAATGACGGATATCGATCAGAGTTAGACCGCAATTATCCTGTTAATTTTCAAGGTGGTGTGTGAGTGAAAAAAAGAATATTCGCCATTCTTTTTTCGCTTCTACTTACCTTGGGCTGTGTCGGCAGAGGTGGTTCTATCCCATCTCATTCTGCGACCGCAACACCTGTGGATGGCGTGGTGATAAATTCCTTGGATATCGTCCCGAGAGAAGTTTTCAAGGGTGATGATTTTACTCTTAGAGTTGATCTGGAAAACGACGGGACATACAAAACATCGGGATATCTGTATGTATATGGCCCGGCGTGGCTTAATCCCATTCATGAGAGTTTTGAGCTGAATCCGGCAGATCCTGTTAATAACATTCCGGGAGGAAGAAAAACGATAGTGGAGGAACTTCGAGCAAATGCGGACATACCCGAAAGGACTAAACAACAATATACTCTGTATGTTCGGACATGCTACGATTACCGTTCCCTTTACCTCGCAACGGTAGTGGTCTACTCGCGTGAAGAGTCTTTAGTTACGCGAGGAAATGTTTTCATGAAACGCTCAACTCAAACTACATCGCCGATTTCTATAGAGATGGTTGGTGCTCCTAAATATTACACCTCCAAGGGAAAGTTATATGTGGTCTTCAGAATAAAAAATATTGGCGACGGATTTCCCGCAAGTTCGGAATGCACTCCCTCACAAGCCACACCTTCATTTGAAAACACCAACAGAATAAAAAGATTCATATTGGAATCCAGTATAGGAAGTGTCAGATGTATCAGGAATTCCGACATTTATTTATCCAATGGTGAAGCGACCATCGAATGCACAATAGAAAATATCCCCTCTAATGTCCCGAAACTCCAGTTGACTTTGAAAGCGATCGCGACATACACGTATTATGTTACTCGAAGCACAGTATTTACCGTTATGGGTGGGGAATAATGAGAAAAAAGGGCATGCTGGCTCTAATTCCGATTTTGTTGGTTCTAATTGCGGGATGTGTGGGGCCCGGTAAAACCCAAGCTGTGGGGAAATTTACAAATTTAGCAGGAATGGGGGTCATGATCAAGGAATTTTCTGTGAAGCCCAACAAGATATACGAGGGACAGACGGCCCTACTCTTCCTCACCTTAAAGAATTCGGGGACCATAACAATAAATAATGGAAAAATAATAATCTATGGTGTGGATCCTAGTGATTTTAGAATAGTTCCAAATGGTCCAGTTGTCTTTCATCTGGATGCCGCGGATGAGTCTCTGGGAACACCGGGAGGTGAGGTTACAGAATACTGGAAGCTGACATTCGTTGGCGATTTACCCCCCGGCCAAGTGTTTTCGTACAATTTAATGGCAAGGGTATGTTACCCCTACGAAACTAAAGCCTACGGTAAGGTGCTGTTGATGAACGAGAATGAATATCTCAGAAGGATGGCGAATCAAGAGATACGGGAGGAGCCGATCACCATTGAGAACTCCAACGCTCCCGTCCAGGTGAGCGTGGAGAACACACAGCCTGTTGTGGTCAGCGATGGAAAACTCGTGCTTAAATTACACATAACTAACACAGGTTCTGGCTATGTTGGACCGTGCGATGGAAAAAGCGAGATAAGCAATTTCAACAAACTTTACCTAAGCGTCAGCATACCTTCTGCAGGAATCAGCTGCGAGAAAAACTTTGATATATATCTATCTCAGGGAAAATCTGAGGATATTACTGTTTCGTGTTCACTACCTTCAGACCTATCATCCCCTGTGTTGACAGCCGATCTCCTTATAACTCTCAGATATCATTACTATCAGGACGTCAAAACGACCCTGCAAGTTGAGGGAAAGGAAGGCATTCCCACAGGGATCTGAATTAAAGCACACTTCCAGTCTTTAGAAAAGGAAGAACCGTACCGTTGATAACTCCAACTATGCTATATAATACGGTACAAATAGCACCAGAATTTTATCTTTTTTTACAAAGTTAATGATCTTATGATCTTTATCCTTATTCTTTGCATCAGATCATTTAACGACCTCGGCAACTTGGGACAAAGGAACACATCACGGAGTGTTATATGTGCATGATCTCTTGCATTTGCTTTTGTGAAGGGATGTGTGTTTTCAGGGATAGTTTTTTAGATTTTGTATGCGCGAGTATCCTTATGAAGGTGTTTGCGGATCTTCATATCCATTCAAAATACAGCAGGGGTACGAGCAAACACATGAGCATAAAGAACCTTGAAAAATACGCCCGGATCAAGGGTCTGAACCTTCTGGGCACAGGGGATTTCACACATCCAGCATGGCTTGAGGAACTCAAACGGAACCTCAGGGAAGATGATACCGGAATACTCAGAACGGATTCCGGGTTTTGTTTTGTTTTGCAGACTGAAGTGAACAACGTCTTTGTGAAGGAGGGAAAGAAGAGAGCTATTCACAACCTTATTTTCGTTCCGGGTCTTGAGGTTGCCGAGCAGGTAAATGATGCGCTCTCAAGGTTTGGAGACCTGAAGCAGGACGGAAGGCCCACTTTAAACTTGAGCTGTGCTGAAATGGTCGAACTTCTCAAGGAAATCGATCAAAGGGTGCACATCATTCCAGCTCATGCTTGGACACCGTGGTTCGGTGTTTTTGGATCAAAATCCGGTTTTGATAGCCTGGAGGAAGCGTTTGAGGACAGATACAAGGAAATTTTCGCCATAGAGACGGGACTAAGCAGCGATCCTGCAATGAACTGGCGCGTTTCAAAGCTTGATAACATATCACTCATTTCAAACAGCGACAGCCACAGCTACTGGCCGTGGAGGATAGGAAGGGAGTGCAACGTCTTTGAGCTGAAAGAACTATCTTACGACGAGCTCTTCAGGACAATAAAAACGAGAAAGGGATTTCTTTTCACAGTTGAGTTCTATCCGGAGGAAGGTAAGTATCACTACGATGGCCACAGAAAATGCGGAGTGGTCATGCACCCCAAGCAAGCCATGGCAAGAAACAACATCTGTCCCGTCTGCGGGAAAAAGTTAACAGTCGGGGTGCTTCACAGGGTGGAGGAGCTGGCAGACAGGGAGGAGGGCGCGAAACCAAACAACGCTGTTGAATTTGTGAGACTGGTACCGCTTGCTGAGCTCATAGCGCTCCACTACAACACATCCGTGAACACTAAACAAGTTATGGCAAAATATTTCGAAATAGTCGGCGCTTTCGGCAACGAATTTAACGTCCTTCTTTATGTTGATGAGCAGAAGCTAAAGAGCATTATAAAAGATGAGGCGCTTGTCAGGCTCATAATAAAGAACAGAAGACAGGATATGAAAGTGGTGCCGGGTTATGATGGAGTTTACGGAAAGATCACACCTGATGAATCTCGCGATGAACACGAGAATGATGTTCCCGGATGGATGAATGAGAATCCGAAAGGAAAAACAAAGGGACAGAGCAGCCTGCTTGATTTTTAATGCACGTCCTTAAACCTTCATATACTCTCTAGGATTTTTCTTATCTCTTCAATATCTCTATCAGCTTTCTGCCTTTCCCTGTCTTCTTTTTTCTTTTCTACTGCGGTCCCTTCCACTTTCCTTCTTTTCTCCATTACCTTTTCCCTTTTTTTCCACCTTTCCCTTAGCTCCGACAGGAGGAACAGCATTCCTGTAATCGTCAGAGCGATGATCAATGATATGAAAGCCCTGCGAAGAGAGCGTGCGGTTGATGATGTGGTCGTTCTTTTCAGAGATTTTTTGGTGGATGTTGTGGTTCTTTCCGCATTTTTGTAAGGTGATGAAAGGCTTGTCAGAAGCTGAATCAAGCTCTCGCTCACGTTTCCGACAGCAATATAAACCATCAAGGTTTTTTCAAACCCCTTACTGTTCCTTATAATCACCTTTGCCGGATAGATGTTCGTGGTGGTGTTGTATGGCGGTGCTATGTGGAGGTACAAATATCCGGATTCACCGCGTTCCAGGGTGAATTCTGTTGGCGTGAGGTCAACCCACGAAGGAGCTTTCAGATACACTGTAAAATTCTGCTTTCTTAGGCCTCTGTTCATCACCTTTATTCTAAACATGGTGGCGTTGCCTGCGTTAATCCTCATCACATTATTCCCCACGGCCTCTACAGCAAAATCGTAGCATTTTTCAAGAGAGTCCACGTGGATTTTCACATTAGCTTTATCCTCCCTGCTGTCCTCGGCAACAACCACTATCGTGTTGTTTCCAACTTTAAGATCCGACCCCCTAACCTTTAAGGTTGTGGTTTTAACTTCCTCCGGATCGAGAGTAAACTCCCGAGATGCGAGCATCCCTGCGCTGGCATTCAACCGTACGGTCTCTTTTTCAACACCGATGTTCTTGACACTGACTAGGAATTTCGCAGTCTCGTCGGCGCAGATTTCACGCGTTTCAGGTATGATTATCGTTGCGACACCCTCACAGTCCTTTACCGCAACCCTGACCTCTTTGCTTATGATTCCAGCCTTGCTCATAATCCTGAAACTCCTTACAATCTCTCCAGGAGACCCCGTCTCGAATCTCCACTCCACAATCCTGCTTTCTCCCGGGTTCAGTTCAAATTCAGCCGGTGTTATGTTACCGTCATCAGCTTCCGCAATAAAAAGATCCTTTGCGGTTCCGGTATTTCTAACCCGTATTTTAACCACAGCCTCTCCGCCGGCACAGACATATTTCGGGACTTCTACCACACTAACCTCTTGGGCGTAACAGGACTTTCCCATAACCTGAATATCTTTCTGAGCCTCAGCGTAAGAATTGGTGGATTTCGCAATGATCTTAACCATGCCGACATTTTCCCTTATTGGGACCGAGACCATAACGTTTTTTTCTTCACCCGGGGCTATTTCGAACTCATTGATGTTTGCATATCCACCTTCTACCTTAAGTTTAACATTCTCTCTGGTTATTCCACCATTTTTGACTTTCACGCTTATAACTCTGGTGTCGCCATAACATCCCTTTATCAGGGATGTGCCGCTCTCTATGCTTATTACGTGACAGGGAAGAACATAAACCTCTATGATTTTTTCCGCTGTGAAAGTAGAGCCGCTTTCATCCTTGCCCTCAACTCTCACCTTCACATCATAAGTACCGGGCTGAAGATTACATGGAGGAGTTATGTAAATATAAACATTATCCATGCTCATTTCGTGGAGTACGGTGGTGTCGGGAGCCACCATCGCCCATGGGTAATTGGTGGTTATTCTTACATCAATTTTGGTGTTCTCGTTGTTGATCAGTTTGCCGATAACCACGCTTGTTGAACATGGACACAGATTGATGTTTTGAGTTGCAAGCGTGAATTCAACATCCGGAGCCGATGCATAACTAATGGATGTCATCAGCGTTATCAGCACCAATGCAAGGACAAAAACAGAACTCATAAAATACATGGCAAGATCCATTGAACTTTTTGAACCGCTTCTACATCCCCTTATCAAAAAACATCACCTTTAAGTTTCAAATTTTTGTAATAACTGAATGATTGGAATATCGGCAAAAATTTTAATATATTACCTGCTCAGGCTTTGCAACATAAATCTGAGTGTCCTTCGCCTTCTTTTTAACAGCAGCATCCAGCTTAAGGGGTTTTAGTCGTTCACCTCTTACCGTCTCGATTATCCCGGCAACACTCTCGGTGATCTTCTTTCTATTTCTATTTATTTTTTTCCCGGGGATAACAAACACGAGTAGAACAGCAACAGAAACGAAAAAAAGCAATATGATCCCCGTCATACTCGGCTGAAAGGGGGCGATTGCACCCTCACCTTTGAACTGACCACCCGGACTCACAACCCTTATTTTCAGATCCCCTTCCCAGAGTTTCTCACCGTTCCCTTCGATCGCAAGCCTCACAGTACACTCTCCCGGAGTTATGCCCTTCACAAAGATACTCATGGTTCTTTCCTCCCTAGCACCCATGATCACGGGAGCGGGAACGATTATTTCCGAAATGTTCGCGCAACCTTTTTGGTTTTCCGTAACAACTTTGAACGCACCTGATCGATTACCGCTCCACACGAATAATCTCACGATGTTGCCATTACCGGCAACAACATCCGCTTCTTTGCTCGATAACATGGCGTAGAATGGCATTTTAATATTTTCTTTTTTGGTTTCCGGTGATATGCTTTTCTTTCTTCCGTTTTTCCACCCTCCCACGTACAGCTCGGTGGTGACGTGGTTTCTCTCATAGCTGATCTCCATTGTATGCAATCCTGGAGTGTTAACTCTGACGACACACTCAAACTTTCCATCCTTTTCGAGTTCTGAAGAACAGGCATAATTCCCATCCACATAGACTGTAACGTAACCGTCAGCCGGAGAGTCGCCCACAAATACATACCCCTCCATTTCAAAGGGCACACCAGCACTGACCTGAGGGGGCAAATCGTACTTTATGGTAACAGGACTGACGCTGACATACACAACTTTTGATACGAAATTTTCGTCGCGTTTCTTCACACTTATGGTGAGTGGATACACCCCCGCCTTTTCCGGAGTTTCAAGAACAACCCCGATCTGTGCGATCTCTCCAGGCAGTATTTCCTTAAGAGATGATAAGCCCTCCTTGTTTCCAAGGGTGGCTTCTACGATAATATCAGAGAGCTTTTCCATTCCTTCGTTTTTTATGATTATATTGATGTGCGTGTAAGTTCCGGTTCCGATTGCGGACGGCATCCTTATGTCGAGAATATCCAACTGTAGCGCAAAAGAACAGGAAGAAAACATAGCGAAGACCACCACAAACATAACCATTCCAGCAAACACGGTTAAAATTCTGGCAATATTTTTCTTTTCATAATCGTGCAATTTTAACATCTCCAACATTTTTACCACCTTTATGTAGTTAAATTCATTTTGACAGCAATATTTTTAAATTTTTCCTGAACAGGGCACAGCCATTTTTAAATTTGATTCAACCATAAAAACTTATGCGCGAGGCTCTTTTCTGGAAAAAGGAGGAAAATAATGCAGTAAAGTGCGAACTCTGCCCGTTTGGGTGCATCATTCCGGAGGGAAAGGTTGGAAATTGTCGTGTAAGAAAGAACATAAACGGAAAGCTGTACTCTCTCGTTTACGGTAAGGTGGCAGCCTATCATGCTGATCCGATAGAGAAGAAGCCCATCTATCATTTTGCTCCCGGAACCCGCACATTCTCCATCGCTACAGTCGGGTGCAACTTCCACTGCGTTCACTGCCAGAACTGGGAACTCTCACAGAGCACAAGAATCATGGGTGTTAAAATGTCTCCCGAAGATGTTGTGAACAGAACGATATCCTCCGTATGTCAGGGCATTTCTTACACTTACACGGAGCCGACGGTGTTCTTTGAATTCGCGCTCGACACGATGAAGCTTGCGAGAAAGGCGGGACTTTACAACGTTTTCGTTACCAACGGGTTCATAAACGAGGAGCCATTAAAGCTGGCGGCAAAATACCTCGATGCTGCCAACGTTGACATCAAGGCCTTTCGGGATGAGTTTTACAGAGAGGTATGCAAGGCGCCAAGCGTTGAACCGGTAAAAAGAACCGTTGAACTGTTGCATAAGCTGGGTGTGCACGTTGAGGTCACTTACCTCATAATACCCAACAGGAACGATAACGAAGACGAGATAAGAGAGATGTGCAGGTGGCTTGCAGGAATAAGCGACGAGATACCGCTGCATTTCACGAGGTATCATCCCAACTACATGCTAAACGAGCCGCCCACACCGATGCGGACGCTGATGAGAGCGAAGGAGATCGCGAGCCAAGAGGGAATGAAATATGTTTATCTTGGCAATGTTATGGTGAGAGAAGCCTTGAACACATACTGTCCAAGCTGTAATGAACTGGTGATCGAAAGGGGATATATGGAGTTGCGTGCCATAAACCTCGCAAAATTTGATCCTCCGACCTGTCCTGGTTGCGGTGCTGCTCTCAGTCTGAGGGGACTCGAATACACACAAAGGGTTCTGAAATAACCGGAAGTTACCGCAACCGACAGATTCATGAGACGACATCTCTGACGAGTTGTTCAGCATCCATATCGCCCCTCGGAAACATGTTCAGAACGGCCGGCCAGCTTTTACCATGATTGAGGATAAGCCTCACAGGTATGGCTTTGAAGAATGTTCGCGGTGCAATGACATCATAATATTTGATTCCGGGGAACTTTCTCTCCCAAACCGTGCAGCCTCTCGCTCGAATGGAATTCGGATCGTGTGGTCGAAAGGATCATACTGTATTTCAACATGAGTATTGCGGCGCAGAAAAGTGGAGCAACCATCTGTATGTCAGAAACAACAACACGCCAAAAATAACAGCATTACTCCACAACTCCGAGTTATGTAGAAGAGCACGAGTAGTGTCATGGTCGGAAGGACCATCACGGCTGTTAGCATGTTTTTCCGCCAGCACAATTCTCATGGACCAGCCGTGCAGATACGGGTCATTGCTCTCGCCGACATTGATGTCCTTTGTCCTGCCGCTCCCATGTTAACATAAATGTTAAATATATGTTGCAAATAAAAATTATCCTACCAAGAATTCGTTCGGGTATCTAGACAATAATAAAAGGTGATCTTAATGAAACTGAGACTTTCGGCTATACTTGGCGTGATATTGCTGTTGGGTCTGGTATCGATCCCGGCAAAAGCACTTGCGCAGAACACGGCAGGACAGAACATCCTTACTGTATTACAGCGGACAGAAAACGTAGGCATCACCCCTGATAACCCGCTATATATACTCAAGGTCGGGCTGATAGAGAGATTAAAGCTTGCTCTCACAAGAAATGAGATGAAAAGAACAGAACTGATGCTAAAACTCGCGGATATGAGATTGAAAGAGGCAAAGTTGATGGCAGCAAAGGGCGATCCCTCCGCGATGGAAAAGGCAATAAAGAACTATGATGCCATAATGAATGAGCTCGAGAGGGAGCTGGAAAAGGCAAAGATGAATAACGACACACAAGAGATGGAGATGATAGAGCAGGTACTCATGCAGCTCGAGGCACAGAAAGAAGAACTCATGGACACAGAGGATATAGCGGAAATCGCACTGCATAACAACAAGACAAGGCAGGAAGTACTGCAGATGCTTGAACAGCTCAGGCAGGGATTAAAGAAAAGAGAAGAAAAAGTGGAGATGAGAAGGGAAATGATCATAAAAATGCTGGAACGTCGATACAACATGAACAGTGAAGAAATAAACAGAACATTGGAACACATCGAGAATGGACTTCTGAAGAAAAACATCAAATTCAGAGCCCAGCATGAAATAACGAAAGCAAATAGAACGATAACATTGGTTGAAAATCTGATTGCAAAAATGGAAGCAAGGAATGTAAGCGACGAGAGATTGAATTATGCGAAGGGACTCCTTAATACAGCGAAGAATCTGCTCTCACAGGCGCAGGAAAGCTTTAACAACGGGAAATATTTCACGGCTTGGGAACTTGCGAAGGAAAGCGAAAGAGTGGCACACATGGCAGCTGCTAGACCAAGTAGAAGAACAATTTACAGAATTCTGGAAATTAAGCAAAAAATGGAAAAACTGGCATGCGGTCCGGAAGATGCGGAAAAACTTGTTGAGGCCCATGTTAATAAAGAAAATGCCTGCGAAGTTGTGACGATGATCAGAGGCAATTACCTTGTGAGATGCAGCACAGGACACGGAATTGAAAATTTCATTGTGACGGGAAGGGATTGTGAAATAATGAACACAAGAAAACTCGGAGAAATATTCGGGATGGAACCAATGCTACTGACACCAGTCGGGAAAATGGAAATAAAAGAAAAAGAGCAGGAAAGAATGGCGAGAGAGATAAGAGAGAGACTGGAGGAAATAAAGAAAGAGAAAGGAAACCTAACACCTGAAGATGTAATGAGAGTTGTGCAGGAAGTCAGGAAGGAGCTTATGCGGAAAAATCTGGGTCAAGGGGAGGAAACTCTGAAGCACACGAAAAACAAAATAAGAGCAGGGCTTAGACACAGGATTAGATCCAAAATAAACGAAACAAAGAAATGGAACGAGACAGAGGCATATAACAGTACCAACACCAGCATGGAGAACATGACAGTTGGAAACGTCTCTGCATCACCGCACTTTAGGAAAGGAAACAGTGAACCGATGTGAGTTTAGTTTTCATGGGTGTCGTTGCCCCGTCTTCTTTTTCTTTTTGTCTATTCGTCTGGAAACACAAAATAAATTTAAAAACCTCTACTGAAAAAATTGTTCCAAAGAACACTAAAACTGGTTTAACTGTTTCATAGGGTGATTTTATGGAGAAAATAGATAAAGTAGAGGAAAAAAATCTGATTGGGGCTGGATGGATCAAGTTATGGATTCTATTTGATGTTCAGAGCAACGATAAAGATTACGCGATTGAAGCCCTTAAGGAGCATGTCTCAAAAATGAAAGATGAGAGCATGATTAGGGTGGTTGACGAAAATTTTGCAGATGTAAGTGAGGTAACCGCACCGCACTCGTTGAAACTCAGAGGTGTGAATAAGATGTACTCGTGTCTTTATGAGGCAATAATTTTTGTTAAAGGTTTTGAGTCTCTTGTAAACTTTGTGATGAATTATGCTCCCACAGCCATAGAAGTATTAGCACCAGATGAAATAAAGTTGAAAGCGTCTGATATTCAAAATGCCCTCGTTAGTATAGCGGACCTCCTTCACAAATACGCACAGGCGGGACTGGGTGGTGTGGTGATTTCAAAATGAGACGCGTATCGGCCCTTTTTATTATTTCATGCATTTTGATGTTTTTTCTAATATGTGGTGGCGCGGAGGCATCGTTGGTGAGCAATCACAAGGTCGATGTCTATCTTCAGCCTGACGGAGCCGCGGTTGTGGACGCCACAGTAAGATATGAGGAGCTCACAACAAAAGATTTACCCTATTTTTTTATGGGAGATGTGATCTATGTCGAGGCATATCATGGAAAAAAAAGGCTCAATTGCTCCGCATACCCGAGACCATACGGGATGTATGTATCGTGCATCAGAGAAAACAACAGCATACCTCTCTACAACTACACCGCAAGGTTCAGAATTCTCACGGGAAAACTTGCATTCAGGGTTAGTGATGACGTTTATCGCTTCACTTACAATTATGCGATAAGAGAGCCAACAAAGCACTTCACCCTCGTGCTGTACCTTCCGGAGGGATACGCTCTTGTCAAAAGCAACAGAAGCACGCAGGCATATTATCCCGAAAATGGTGTTATAGGCAGCGATGGAAGACACGTGACCATCACATGGGACATACCCTCACCACGGATGGGTGAGACTCTGACTTTCAGCGCTCTCTATGAGTATGTAGGAGCACAGCGGGCAACTTCTTACACGGAATACATGGCTTATGTTGGAATTCTTGTTCTTTTGGGCATGATTGCTCTGTTTCTCAGAAGGAAAAGCGAAGAAGCTGTTATGGATGTCTTGACTGAAGACGAGAGAATCATCGTTAACTTTCTTAAGGAGAAAGGGAAAGCGGTGAAACAGAGGGATATAGTTAGGGCCACCAACTTCTCGAAAGCGAAGGTCTCAAGACTCCTCGCCGAGCTCGAGGAGAGAGGGATAGTGAAAAGAGAGAGAGTGGGCAGGATCAACAGAGTCATTCTTGTGAAGAGGGTCTAGGCTGAATTCTGGGGACAGGCAGTACTGGTGGCAGCTGCAGTTCATTGGCAATGAAGAAGACTTTTGGAGTGACCTGCCGGAGCACAAAGTTGAGTATTTCAGCATTGACCTTTTCAGGAAGCTTCTTGTTCTTCTGCCACTCTTTATAGAGCTTATCCGCATCTCCCAGATAAATAAGCGTGCCCTCCGTTTTTATGTGGCCCACATCAGGATCGTATTCAGCTTCGAAACTGAACCTCACGGTAAGAACGTCCCTTGCTTTCTCTACTAACCCCTCAAGTTTTGACTTTTCAACATTGGTTATGGATGGAGTTATCTTAACCTTAACACTCGTAGCAGAACCTTTCCTTTCGGCGTCTATTTTCTCTATTGTCAAACCTATCACCGACATTTGTAATCACCCCGATTTTTCCTGTGTTCTGAATTTTATAAACTTATGTGAAGTTCCGGCAGTATGACCCATTAGATGATATTTCATTGATTTTATGAATCAGGTTATAGACGGCAATGTCATCTATGGCAAGATGATTATGATTGTGTTGGTGGGTTAGAAGCAACGTAAACGAATTCACAAAATTCAATCAACAGCTCACCACACGAATTCTCTTCAGGGAATCAGATTCTCAATGGCTTTTTTGGGGTCCTGAGACTTTGTCACGGCTGATGCCAGAAGCACGCCGTCGGCACCAAGAGCCATACTTTTTCTCACATCAAGATTGTTTTTTATCCCGGCCCCCACCAGAATTTTGGTGTACTGGTTGACCTCTCTGACCCTCTTCACGGTGTTTTTCACAATTTCCGGTTTTGCCGTGCTGACTGACACATTACCTCCTATTAATTCCGGAGGCTCCACAGCCACCATATCTATATCAAAGCACGCCACGGCTTTGGCTTCAAGAGGGGTGTTCGCGCAAACCAGTGTTTTCAGGTCGTGCTTAATGGCAAGATTCACACACTTGTCTATCTGGTCAAGCCTCAACCTCTTTTCGGAGTGGTTGAGCATGACACCATCAGCTCCGGCGTCTTTTAAGGCGAGAGGTGTTACGTGTCCTGTGAAAGCGCCCTCCTCCACGGGATCCATGTGCTGCGCAAAGATTTTAACGGAGGAAACGCTTGCCTTCACCATTCTCAAGTCTGTTGGCATCACACACAAGAAGATCTCGCACCCGTATGCTTTGCTCACGTCTTCAGCGGCTTTGGCTATTTTCACCGCGTTCATACCTATGGCCGTTGAGTATGCCTTAAGGTTTATCCCGATTATCGGTCTGTCGCCCTCCATCACGCTTCACCATAAATAACTATGGTGAAGCAAACATATATATTTTAGGTCAGCAACAGTACTCAATTATGAAATGGGATCTTCTGCCCGGAGAGGTCCTCATCCATGAGGCCAAAATCTCCCATATTTACTTTCTCAAGCATTTGATCGTGGCTGTGGTGTGTTTTATCAGTTCCGTGCTGATCTTGATTTTCGGGGGAAAAGTGAGCGGTGTCGTGCCGTTTTTCGGAATGATAAGAATGCATCTTGCCCTTCTTCTCCTGATGTTGGCTATCTTAACATTCGGTTACATCGAGTTCAAAAGAAACAAAGAAAAAATAGCCCTAACCAATGAACGGATTCTGATAATGAAGCGAGATCCTCAAACAAAGAGAATAAGGATAGAGACCATACCTCTTGACAAGCTCATCAGGGTCTCCGTTTACCAGACTTTCTGGCAGAGGCTTCTCGGCACGGGAGAGATAGTCTTTCAGATCCCCGGAGAAACCCATAAGTTCGAGCACATAAGAGACCCGAAGGATATAGAGAGGGCCATATATCGTATCCTTGAAAGTACA
>JALVWC010000020.1:0-13102 GCA_027038505.1 Nanobdellati archaeon | reverse complement strand
GTACAAAAGAAGCAAGAATCAATTGATACGTAAATTCATACGGATTCTTTTTATAGCATCCCTTTCTTTTTGCGTGGCATTATTTTGCATGTCGTCCAATTCGCTTTTGATAAATTTTTTAGCTTTTTCGCCGAATTTATGAATAACAGCTCCTAGATATTCTTCTACCTCCCTTTCTTCATTTAATACCCTTACTATGTCGTCATGAAAAAGACGTCTATCCACATCACTAGTTGCCTCTGCGTACGCTTTCCTAAGGTCTCTTTCTTCGACATATAGGTCTTTTAGAGCACGCAGGTTATTCACGATTTCATATTTCATTTCATCATTCCATTTTACACTCTTTAGAATTTTTTCAAAACTTTTCTTCCCCAAAAATTCCGCTCCTTTTATCATAGCTTCAGATCCTTTCTTTCCCACTATAGAGCGGTAGAAGAAGAATATAAGGTACAATCCCAAAAGTAGTGGAAATAAGATTGAGGTCATGGAAACAATTACACCATACCACCCGTAAGCAATCAATACACCCATACCACAAACCGTAATTAGATGTCGCATTTTTCCATTAAACACCCTTCTTGTAAATTCTTCAAAAAAAAGAATAAGAAATACACTTGGAATCAATACTCCGAATATCAAATCATGAAATAAATCCCCATTTAGTACTGGAGATGCAGGATCTATCTTGAGTATCTCGTAGAAGATTAAATCATAAACTTGAACCATAAAATAAGTATTGGTGCTGTTTTTGTTATATATTTTTTGGTTGTATCTATTTCAATAAACAAAATTTTTAAATATTTTTACCACTATATAATAGTAACAAGGTGAGAAATATGCCCGTACCGTATATGACAAGTACTCAAGAAAGTTTTTTTGATATTTGGAAAAAATGGGTTTGGAATACCGATACCGATGATAGTCAAATAGAATGGCTAACCAAGACTTCAAAAAGGTCCATAGATTCTGTTCTTGGTCTGGCCTTGAAAACATTTGATCCACTGGGTATGCTGGGAGCATTTATTTACGGCGCTTGGAATGCTTATAAAGAGTTTAAGGATATAAGAAGGCCCGCACCACCACATCTCGTAGAAGGTTATTCCTACCCCTACTATCCCTCTTCTCCTTGTCATTATGACGGTTATTCCTACCCCTACTATCCCCCTTACTCCAGACAAAATGATCAGAGTCAATCCTCTTATACACCACCAAGACGATATAGAAGAGATACACAACAGCATGCAGATACTACACACATATCTGAAAATGTTATCGTACCGCATATCCCCAATTTGAATGATTTTGAACGAATTTATCACGGAATTTTGGATGATCTCCGAGAAATATGACTCAGTGATAATTATGAACATTTTAGTAGAAAAATTTGGGGAACGATATAGTATTGCTGCAGGCGCAGATACTGTTCCGATTCAATGGGTAGAAGGATTGAAAAATAAAGTTGACACCATATATCTTCTTGGGGGTCTGAATTTACATACTGATGACAAACCTTGGGACTGGGCAGGATACACCTTAGATAAATTTACTGGAAGTGGGATTGAGGAAAATACATACTGGAATGTGGAAGATATTTGGGATGTTATTAAAAAAGAAGATATAGATGTGATCCACGCTCATACTCGAGGAAGAGAATTAAATCATATAAATTCTAAATTGAAAAAAGAGAAAGGGGTGCCAATTATATATACTGTCCACGGTATGGATTCTTTAACAAATCCGTTGGATGAAGAGATGTTTAAAATTGCAGATGTAATAACTGTGCCATCACCATATGTGAAAAATATAATGGAAAGTAGAGGGTATGGAGACAAGGTTATATGGATACCAAACTCCACAGATTTTCACAAATATAAGAATGATCCGTATGTTATAAGCAAGGCAATGGAGATAAGAGCAAACTACTGTGACAGTGATGGCGAAAAACTTATACTCATTACGGGTAGATTGCAAGAGGATAAGGGAATATATGAACTAGCAGAAGCGGTATGTGAACTTCTCAAAGAGGAATATAAACTGAAAATGATTCATTGTGGCATAATTTTTAGTGAAGAGGAAAAGAAAAAGTTGGAGAATATTTTCAAGAAGCATGGATTTGAAGATAAGCTAGTGCTTCTTGGGAAAATACCGGAGGATAAAGAAAAAGACTTGGCAGCGGTTTATAAAGCAGCAGATCTGTTTATACTTCCCTCAGACGGAACTTATGAAACCTTTGGAATGAGCACTCTGGAAGCGCTCTCTCTTGGCACACCCTCCATAGTCTCGATGGTTGGTGGACCAAAAAGTGTATATGTTGATTATGGATTAGCGATAGGTGTCAAACCCAGAGATAAAGATGCGATACGAGATGCCATAAAATATTATTTGATGAATGAAGAACAAGAAATTGAAAGAGCAAAAGTTGCTAGCAGAGTGATTGAGATGTTCTACAGCACAGATTTTGTTACCGAACTCTTACTTAAGTTATATGAGCGAGTTACTCATAGACCCTAACCTTTTTATACCATCTAGAATAAACATAGTTCATGCTCTCCCCTTATTTCATGTCATATGATCCTTTCATCCAGTTTGCCGGAGCGTTTTTGCTTGTTTTTGCCATAGTTTTCGGAACCGTAAAGCTGACCAATGTTGGCAGAGATAAATCAGCAGCGGCTCTTGTTTCCGTTGCGATAGCCCTTTTTGCATCTCTCAACCAAGGTGTCGTGAGCTTTATATGGCAGATAATGCCGTATGCGTCCATAATCATCGTTTTTCTTTTTCTTTTGATTCTCGTGAAGGATAACCTCCTTGGCGGAGGGTCACCGCAGGGAAGATCCACAAGAAGCAGCGGAGAGACCGTGATAATCCTGTTCCTCCTGCTTGTTGTTTTTGCATCTCTTTATCAGCTTGGGGTTTTCTATTTCATTCCCCCGGATATCGAGGAGAACCTGGTTTGGGGACTCGCAATCTTGGTCGTTATCTTCATCATTTATTATGGAATAAGATCCTCAGGTGACGAAAATTCTCGCAACCAATAATTTTATATATCCCTTCAAACACTTTACTAATTAACATCATGTAGTGGTGACTGTCCATGAACTTCCTGGACGTGGTGAGCACTCTCAACCAGGTTGGATTTTACGATGTGGTGGTACCATGGTTACTCTTCTTTGGTATCGTTTTCGGTCTGTTACAGAACAAGCAGATAATAACCTCTGAGAGAGGCATAAACGCCATCATCTCCGCAGCCATAGCGTTTTTCATAGTCGCATTCACTCCAGCGGGAACAACAATAGCAAACTTCTTTTCCACACTGTTCGGAGGAGCCGCTATGATTCTTTCAGCCCTGCTCGTGCTAATGCTCTTTGCCGCAATAACCGGATTGGAGAGCATATTTAAGGAAGGTGGCAACGGACAGCCTCCAATCAAATATATTGTTGTGTTCGTGCTCGTTATATTTGCTTATCTCGTTTATTCCAATGCTTTCGGCGGAGCAACCTCGATGATATCCAACGATACGCTGGTGACCATTCTGACCCTTGCTTTCATCTTGGGTGTGATATGGATAGCGATGCAGGGCGGTGGAAGTAGTGGAGGTGAGGGAGGAGGCGGAGGGGGATGAGATCGTTTAAGTCCTCAACCGCCGATCGATTGCCAGAATCCGGGTGATGCTAACATGAACTTTACGGATGTTATCGGGATCCTCAACCAGGTTGGATTTTATGACTTCGTGTTGCCTTGGTTACTCTTCTTTGGTATCGTTTTCGGTCTGTTACAGAACAAGCAGATAATAACCTCTGAGAGAGGCATAAACGCCATCATCTCCGCAGCCATAGCGTTTTTTGTTGTCACTTACACGCCGGTGGGAGGTATAGCTGTTTATTACTCGAAACTCTTCGGAGGAGCCGCTATGATTCTTTCAGCCCTGCTCGTGTTCGTGTTGTTTGTTGCGATTATGGGGATTGAGGTTGGAGGGAATGGCGGTATCTTCCAGGAGAACAAGGTAAAGTACATGGTGACGGGTGCTTTAATAATTCTGGCGTATATCGTGTTCAGCAATGCTTACGGCGGGGATTTTTCCCTGTATATTCCCCAGGAAACATGGACGGTATTGTTCACTTTTGGATTCATTTTGCTCGTGGTTTGGATAGCGGTCAAGGGCTGATGTTATAAAAGGGGGGCGATGTTGAGATGTCGCTTATGGGTGTTGTCATCTCCAACCTGAACAACATTGGGTTTTACGATTTCTTCATGCCGTTCGTGCTCATTCTTGCTGTCGTTTTCGGAATTCTGCAGGAAAAGAAAACGATAAGCAGCGAGGTATCCGTAAACGGAGCGATAGCAATAGCTGTGGCGTTCCTCGCAACATACACATTACGTGGCGTGTTCTACACGGAGCTTTTTGGAATTGGCGGGATGATAATTGCAGCATTGATCATAGTTATCCTGATACTCGCCATTTTTGGTATAAAACCAGAGGAACTCCTCGGCAACGAGTCAAAACCGATCGTGGGGCTGGTGGCGGTAATAATCGGCATAATGGTTTATCTTGCAGCGTCCGGTTACGGAGCGTCCGTAAGCCCAGATACTATCCTCACGATCGTGGTTCTCATTGTGACGTTTGGAGCAGTTTATCTCATAGCCAAAGGTGGTGGAGGCAGTTAGAAGACTTCTGAACCTTATTTACTTTCTTTTCATGGCACGTTCTTTCTCTTCAAGCCTCCTTTTTAACTCAACAACCATCTCCTTGGATTCCCTCACACTGTCCACAAGATTAGGTACTATGTCCTTAAAGGCATCCTCAAGGCTCTTTACCCTGGGGTCGATCTTGGAAATACTTTCTTTAAGGTTTTTTATTTCAGTATCAAGTTTTTCGTGAACCTCTTCGAAAGACTTTTTTGTCTCCTCAAACCTGTTGTTCAGAGCGTTAAGAGTCATCTCAAGACTATCGATCCTAGAAATGAGCGTCTCAATTTTTTCATTGAAAGCATCGAGTTTTTCGTTAACCACGTTCTCAACCATATTGTAGATTTCCTCCACCCATTCCGTGTTATCGTAGTAATCACTTTCAGGATCATCGGCTGAATCGGATTGAGCACTGCTCCCTATTGGCGTAAGGTCAAAAATATTATTCTCTCCGGAAAGCTCATACGAGCTGAAATTGCTTTCCGTGGTTGGTGGTGAAATACCACCGGAAGAATCCATCACACCCTGCTTCAAAACTCTGGTCAGTATCCTGTCGGCATCTAAAGGGGTTAACCCCTGAGATATCAAAGCGTTTCTGACCTCCTCCTCCCCGTATCCCTGTGAGAAAAGAGAAAAAACATAATTGATCCAATGCATTTCATCAAATGGCTGTGTGTAATTCCCTGGATATTGTGTCGATGCTCCCGTCTGGGATTGAGATGGAAAAGGAACACCGCCGTATTCCAAGGACGGAACGGAGGATACACCACCGAACTCAACGGCGGACAATTGTTTCTTTTTATTAGATTTCCCTTTTCCAAAGAGACTATCCAGTATACCCACGGTTCTCAACCTCCAGTATATCCTCAATCATTTCCTTTATCATTTCTTCGACCTCTTTTTTCGTTACGTATTTGGTAGTCACCGGAGATATCAGCTCTATGTATCTTTTTAGTTCCTCTATATCACTTTGTTTTGCCAGCTTCTTGACATCTTTTCTAAGCTCTATTATATCCGTCTCAATATTTATCATTTTATCTTCAAGTATCTTTATTCTGTGCTCGATTTCTCCGTTTTTCTTGTTCACATCCTTCTGAAAAGATATGAGATCTTTCTCAAAGGCGTTTATCCTGAACTCAAGGTTCCTTAACCTTTCCTCCAGAATCCTGAGTCTTCTCATGTTATCATTAACCCTTCTGAAAAGCTCGTTTATAGCAGCGGTAATGTCGCCTCCCTTAAGCAAAACGCTTCACCCTTCACACAACTATATTAATATGTGGTGACGAAACATTAATATATAAGTATTTGGTGATGACTGACCAAAACCTTCATTACATTTGAAGTGGTCGAAATGTCCCAGTTTGAGCTCCCGAAACCATGCAGCTATGAATACGACAGAAAGACACGCACATTGAAGATAAACTGTCTGGGTTGCATGTACGGTGCAAGCATAGAGGACTTTGAGGAGTGCATGGCCAGAGTTATAGACAGACTAACCCAGATAAGGGGTGTTGAGAGGGTCATTCTGTCCCAGACGCAGGATTTTGAGTATGATTATGCTCAGACCCTCATGCTCCAGGAAATAGCATCGATAGTCAAGCACTATTCAACAGAAAGAAAGCTGATCTCCATAAGAGCGGTTGCTCCAACTCCCTCCGATCCGGAAGCGCCCGCAAGGCTGGCCTTCATCCAGCAACTGCTCGTAAGCAGGCTCAAGCGCGATCCCGTGGGCGCTTACATTTCCCTTCTCAAAGAAATAAGAAAGGAGACTCTCAGGGCAAAAATGCTCCCCCCTAACCTCAGAACCTCCGTTAATCACTACCTCAACAACGCACTCCTTCCGCTGAAGGAAGCCCTGGAAAAAACCCAGCTCATCTCGCTCGTGAGGGGAAGGCTTGATGAATACAGGCCCGGAGACAGGGCAATTTATCGAGAGATCTTCCATCCCATAACGAGGCCCAACTTCATGTACACACGTTTTATGTTGCTTCCTCCGGCAGACGGGAAGGAAATAGACAGTTATGTGGTGGGCAGGAACATAAAAGTGCAGATTTACAAGCTCGCCACAAGACCGGAACACCATTATCACATCATTCCACCTGAGCTTGATCTGAGCGAGGATGAGTACACGCTGCTTGACGCTGCAAGACAGTATCTCGCTGCTCACAAGCCGACAAGATCGGAATTCTCTGATCCTGAAAGAGCGAGGGAGGTGTTCTTCAACATAGGGAAGGATCTGCTTTTAGAGCTTGCCGAGCATATGAGGATGGACGTGAGGTCGGACAGGATCAGCGAGCTTGCACAGATACTGGCAAGATACACCGCTGGCTATGGAATACTGGAGGTTTTGATGGCAGATGAGAAGGTGCAGGATCTCCATATAAATGCACCCGTGGGCACAACCCCAGTTTTTCTGTTTCATGCAGATTATGAGGAGTGTGTGACGAACATAATCCCCACGAGAGAGGATGCCGAGGCATGGGCTACAAGGTTCAGGATAGAAAGCGGAAGACCTCTTGACGAATCTAACCCGGTTCTTGACACGGAGATGATAACTCCGTATGCGAGGATCAGAGTTGCGGCCATAACCAGGACACTCAGCCCGGATGGCTATGCCTTTGCACTGAGGAGACACAGAGACAGGCCGTGGACTCTGCCCCTCTTCATTGACAGGAAGATGATTAACCCCATGGCAGCCGGCTTGCTCTCGTTCATTATTGACGGGGCCAGAACCATCCTGTACGCGGGTACGAGAAGTGCCGGTAAAACGTCCATGCTCGGATCCACGCTTGTGGAGATCCTTCCGAGGTACAGGATAGTGACGGTGGAGGATACTCTCGAACTGCCAGTTGAATATTTAAGGAGGATTGGCTACAACATCGTCAGACTGAAATCCAGATCGATCATAACGCATGTGGAGAGCGAGCTGCCAACCGATGAAGCTCTCAGGGTGTCCTTGAGGCTCGGAGATTCATGCCTGATACTCGGTGAGGTCAGGAGCGTGGAAGCGCGAGCCCTCTATGAAGCGATGAGAATAGGCGCTCTCGCCAATGTGGTGGCCGGCACGATCCACGGCGATTCTCCTTACGGTGTCTTCGACAGAGTTGTGAACGATTTACAGGTACCTCCAACAAGCTTCAAGGCCACAGATATCATTGTGATAGCGAACAGGTTAAGGACTGCTGACGGACTGCACACGTTCAGAAGGGTTGTGGAGATCGTGGAGGTGAGGAAGGACTGGGAGAGAGATCCCGTTAAGGAAGGCGCTTTCGTTCCTCTCATGGTATACGATTCAAAAAAGGACATGCTTGTCCCGACGGAAACCCTGCTCAACGGGGAGAGCGTGATACTCAACGAGATTGCCAAGCGCGTCAGGGAATGGAGAGACAACTGGGAGGAGCTGTGGCAAAATATAGAAGCAAGATCCAAAATGAAGGAGGAAATTGTCAGGGTGGCAAGGGCAACAGGTAACCTGAACATTATGGAGGCCGATTTTTATGTTAAGGCTAATGTTATGTTTCATGTCATCGGGGAGAGAGTGAGGGAGGAACACGGGGAGCTGGACTCTGTGAGGGCTCTAAACTTGTGGAAGAACTGGCTGGATACACAGGTCAGAACATTTCAAAGGTAGTCTCTCATGGGAAAAAACGAGGAAAAGGAGAAGCTCAGGGAAATTGAGGAAAAAGAGAGACTGATGAAGGAAATAATAAAGAGATATAACGTTGTTTCTCCGGTTGAAAAGAGGGAAGAATCATCCACAATCTCGCTTGAGTATCGCGTTTTCAAGGAAGAAGAGTTAAGAGCAAAGATGCTCAACTTTTACGAAAAACTATGCAAATCCGCACCCAACCTCAACATAACCCTCTCGGAAGAATTCATGGAAAAGCTGAATACTGCGATAAGATTTACTGGTCTCAAAGTCACACCGCAGGAGGTAATCTCCGCTGGCTTTTTGATGGCAATAATCTCCCTTCTTTCCGTACTACCAACACTTTTTCTTCCAATTCCACTGTATGTGAAACTCGTGATTATACTCCTTCCCGTCATTGTGGCATATATAATCATGTATTACCCGCTCTATAGGGCTGCATGGATCAGAATAAGAGAGGGCAGATCACTGCTGCTCGCCGTTCTTTACATGATAGTCTACATGAAGACCACCCCGAATTTTGAGGGCGCTGTTAGATTTGCTGCATCCAATCTGGAAGGAAAGCTTGCCCAAGACTTGAAGGAGGTACTCTGGAAAGTTGAGGTTGGGGAATACACAACAATCGAGGATGCTCTGTTCGATTATCTTAAGGTGTGGAGTCAGTACAACAAAGAAGTTGTTGAAGCCGTCCACATGATAAGGCAGAGTTTACTTGAGCCATCGGCTGAAAGAAGAGACGCGATGCTTTCCAAAGCGATAGATCTCGTGCTTGAGGAGATGGACGAGCAGATGAAAAAATATGTGAGGGATCTCGAAACGCCGGTCGTGGTACTTCACGGATTGGGCATTCTATTGCCGGTCATGGGTATGATTGTGTTTCCGCTTGTGAGTGCTTTTATGCAGGAAGTCGGGCCCAACCTTGTGAAGGTTCTGTTTGTGGGATACGACATAATCCTGCCTCTGATTGTTTTTATCCTGCTCAATCAGATTTTCATGAAAAGGCCACCCACCCACACAACCGTTGAGCTTACACAACACCCGGACTACATACCGCCGGGAAAGTTCAAGATCGAGATCGTAGGCAAAAGGATCATAATTCCGGCAATCATCCCGGCATTAATTGTTTTTGGCATAGGCATGTATCCTGTTCTAAAGATTATGCTGATAACAAACTTCTTCTTCAACGTTTCGGAAAATATGAGAACAAAAAGTATGATTGTAAGTCTTGTCTTTACCCTTGTCCTTGCAATAAGCACAGCTATGTACTATTATCTGAGCTGTTTCCAGAAAAGGAAGCTGAGAGAGGAAATAATAGAGATGGAGAAGGAATATGAGGAAGTGCTCTTTGCCCTGGGAAACAGGTTGATGGACGATCTGCCAATAGAAAAGGCGCTCGTCAAAGCGGAGGAAGACATAAAGGGGATGAAAATAGCGAACTTTTTGAGGATAGTGATCAAGAACATGACTCAGCTGAACATGACTTTCAAGGAGGCCATCTTCAACAGCCAGTTCGGTGCCCTCAGGTACTATCCTTCAGCTCTCATCTCAGCCATAATGAAATCCATTTCGGATGCGCTAGACAAGGGTCCGAGAGCCGCAGCACTCGTGCTCATCACCGTCGGGAGATACATCCGCAACATAAGAACGACACAGGAGAAAATAGAAGATCTTTTATCCAGCGTGGTTTCAAATCTTAAGTTTCAGGCTTACGTTTTGGTTCCAGTAATAGCGGGTGTGGTGGTTGGTGTTGCGAGGATCATTCTGGCAATCTTGGCCAAAATGTCTCAGAACCTGGCTGCACTCAATGTTGGAAAGGTGGAGGGCGTACCCAGCATGACGTTACCAACACTCGGGAGTGGTGCAATACCCTCAGAGCTGTTGCAGATTATCGTGGGTGTTTACGTTCTGGAGGTGCTCGTGATATCTGGAGTTTTCATAGCGAGAATAGAGGCGGGCGATGACAAGATTTACGAACACGATACCGTCTGGAAAATATTGCTTGTTGGGGTGCTCCTTTACATTCTCATCTATCTGATAGTCATGGCGATCTTTGGCCCGATGGTAGGAACCGTGACCGGAACCGCATGAGTAAGAGATAGAGAAAAGCTTTGGGGGTTGGGGTTGATGAGGAACAAAAGGAGAACGGGTCACTTTTTCTTTCTCTTTATCATCTCAAACTCTATCTGCGTTATGGGCTCATCACTTTTGAACGCCCCATAGATTTCTTTGAGAGCTTTCTTAAGTTTGGACTTGCTTGAAAAACCATCCTTTCTCGCATCATTGGGTGTTATCTCCTTGAAGGTCTTGTGCCTCACGGCCTTTATTAGAGCTTCGCCTATCACCTCGTTTCCGGTGATGATTTCAACAACATCCCCCTCCTTGTACTTGTTCACATGACCCTTCCTTATTGTGGTTGTTTTAACCCCCGATATTATGGGGTGCTTGTAATCCTCCAGGAATTTCAGCTTCTTTCTCACGGGTGGTTTGGAACTATCTTCTTCCATGCCTAACTCCATTTAAACTTAATGTTTTAAGACTTTCTCATGGAGCTGGAAAGACAGCTTGAGGTTCTCATGGAAAATGCTATCGAGCTTAACGAGAGGAGAATGTTTGTTATAGCGGGAAAGTTCAGGAGCAAAGTTATCTGGCTGAGGAGAACGCTTAAATCTTATCTCAAAGTTACGAGGAAACTTCTGAAGAGAGAACATGATGGGTTAGTTCTTCTATGGATGGGTAAGGACACCGAAGGGGAAATGAGCAAGGAGGTTAAAAAAGCGCTTGAGAGAGAGAAGATAAGGTACGACTTCGTTAAATTCAAGGAAGCCGACACGGTGCTCGGAACCAATTATGATGGACTCATCCTCGATCTTAACGAGGGCATAGCACCGAATGATCTTGGAAAAGTAATCGGGGTTGTGAGAGGTGGCGGCATCATCATTCTTTTAATGCCACACCTTGAAGAGTACAAGAAAATATTTACGAGGTTTCACAGAATGATCCTCGTACCTCCTTACACAGAAGAGCATGTGAGGAGGGTATTCAACAGATGGTTCGTAAAGAAGCTGCTGGAGCATGAGGGAATAACCATAATTGAGGATGGTGTGCCGGTAAAGCTACCGAAGATAGTCAAGAGGAACAGGAAGAAAAGGAGCAGGGATCTTGAAATTCCCGAAGATGTTGAGGTTAAGCGAAGAATTCTGAAGCTTTGCGCCACAAGAGACCAGCTGGACGGCTTGCTAAAGCTCTGGAAGTTTTTCAAAGAGGGAGAGGAGAATATATTCGTTCTCACATCCCACAGGGGCAGGGGTAAATCGAGCCTTCTCGGGCTCTTCGTGGCAGCGCTTGTGAGCAGGGAAAAGGCGACCGTTGTGATAACCGCCCCTGGGAGATCGAGCGTGAAGGAGCTTTACAGGTTTCTGGATCTCGGACTCAGGAGAGCCAAGATCAATGCAAGGGTGATGGAGAAGTACGATAACATGGAGGACATAATAATAAAGAAGACGGGCTCCAAAATAAGGTACTTCCCGCCATACAAGCTGAGAAGGGTGAAGGCAGACCTCCTTATAATTGATGAGGCAGCCTCCATCCCGATCCATATTCTCTTCGATGGGATGAAACGCGCCAGAAAAGTGGTATATTCCACCACAGTCCATGGATATGAAGGCTCAGGAAGAAGCTTCAACATAATATTTCTGAGGGGTCTTGAAGAGTCCAGAGTACCCTATGTCAAGCATGAGATGGTAGAGCCTATAAGGTACAGCGAGGACGATCCGATAGAGAACTGGCTTTTTGATGTGCTTCTGCTTGACGCCGAACCGGCTGAGATAACAAAAAAGGAAATGGAAGAGCTCGAGATCTCCAAACTCAAATACGAAAGGGTGGACCTGGAAACGCTACCCTTTAGCGATGAGAGGAAATTGAGACAGCTTTTCGGAATATTTGTGACAGCACACTACCGAAACAACCCCAATGATTTCGGGCTGATGTGTGATGCACCCCACCACGAGATAAGAGCGCTTACATACAACAACAAGGTTGTCTGTGCTTTACAGATGGCTAAAGAGGGCGGACTGGAAAAAGAAGCCTACGACATGTACTATGGAGATATGCCTCCGGGTCATCTCATTCCCGACAGGATGATAAAGCATTACAGGAATGTGGAGTTCGGTAAAATGGAGGGGCTGAGGGTCGTTAGAATAGCTGTGCATCCCGATTTGATGGGGAAGGGCATAGGCAGCTACATGCTCTCAAAGCTGGAGGAAGAGGCAAGACAGCACGGCTATGATTGGGTAGGAGCGAGTTTTGGAGCCACACCGAGGCTTCTGAACTTCTGGAAGAAAAACGGCTTTGTTCCTGTTCACATGGCTCCCGCTCCTAACCCCTCAACGGGAGAGTTCTCAACCATAGTGGTAAAGCCGATAAGCAAAAAGGCATGCGATCTTTTCTCCACGGCTAGAGGAGAGTTTGTTTTAAAGCTTGTGAACTCTCTGCCTGAACCATTTGATCAGGTGCCGGTTGAGCTGGTTCTCGAAGTTCTTGACAATGGCATAAAAGAAAAGAAATACCTGCCAAAATTAACGGATGTGCAGTGGAAGAGGCTGACTTTTTATGCTTACAGCGTGCTAACCTTCGAAAGCGTGAGAGACTGCATGTTCGAGGTGTGCAAGGCGGTATTTTTAACTGATAAAAAACCGGAACTCGATGAGAGTCACAAGCGGCTTATAATTTCTAAAGTGTTGCAGGGAAAGAGCTGGGAGAAGGTGAAGGACG